>CAYQQT010000464.1:0-3816 GCA_964419375.1 uncultured bacterium | reverse complement strand
CTGCTAGCCCAGTTTCTCCGTGGCGGCGCGCTCGTTGGTGCGGAGCAGGCTGGCGATGGTGCCGCAGACGTGGTCGAGGTTCAGTGGCTTTCGCAGAAACTCGTTGAAGCCCAGACGGAGCGCTTCGGGGCGCGCGAAGTCCTCGTAGTGCGCGCTGATGGCGATGGCGGGAAGCTGGCCTCCACGCGCCGGTGGCAGCGCGCGCAAGGCGCGGATGAACGCGAAGCCGTCGGCGCCGGGCAGCGCGAGGTCGCACAGGATCACGGTGGGCAGGAACTGTGCGAGATGGGCGAGCGCGGCTTCGGTCGTGGTGGAGATGTGCACGAGGGCGCCGCAATACGTCAGCACCTCGTGCAGGAGCTGACACGAATCCTCGTTGTCTTCGACGACGAAGACGTGGATCCCGGAGAGATCGACGGTGAGCTTGGCGTGGGCAGCAGGTATGCTCGACATGAACCCTCCAGCGTGCGCGGGATGATCCGAGCGTACGCCACCATCGGCGCTTCCAACCGAGAATGTTGACGTCGATAGGGAAATAATTTTCCACCTCGCGTAACATCTGCCGGTGCCGGGCCGCCGCCCGCCCCGCCTGCCGACAAAGCTGCGTTATGCTGGCCGAAGCTCCATGTCCACCGCCACCTCTCCGTTCCGGCGTCTCCGACAGCGTCTGCGGCAGCCGTCGCTGCGCGCGCATCTCATCGCCCTCGTGCTCCTCGCGCTGGTGCCCGTGCTCGTGTTCGCAGCAGGGCTCATGGTGGTGCAGGCGCGCAACGAGCGCGCCGCCGTCGAGAAGGGCCTCCTGGAGACGACGCGTGCGCTGGCGGTCGCCGTGGACCGCGAGGTCGACGGGTGGATCACCACGCTGCAGGCGCTCGCGATCTTGCGCGACCTCGACGCGCGCGTGCTGCGGCGGTTCCACGCGCAGGCCACGCGCCTGCTGCCCACGCGTCCGGGCTGGCTCGCCATCCTGCTGCTCGATCCCGAGGGGCGGCAGCTCGTGAATACGCTGCGTCCGGTGGGCGCCGCGCTGCCGTTCTCGGGCGACCGTGAGGCGTTTCGCGAGGTCATCCGCACGCGCCGGCCCACCGTCGGCAACATGCTGGTGAGCCGCGTCACCGGCGACCGGATCGTCGGCGTGGGCGTGCCCGTGCTGCGTGGCGGTGTCGTGACCTCGGTGCTGGTGGGCGTGTTCGACATCAACGCCGTGGGCGCCGTCCTCGCCCGCCAGGAGCTGCCCGCCTTGTGGACGGGCGTCATCGTGGACGGGCGCGGCATCGTCATCGCGCGCACCGGCCACGGCCCGCCGTTGGGCGAGCCCGTGGTGGAGGCGCTCGCCCTGCGTGTCACAGGGGGCGACGAGGGGCTGTTCCGGGGCTCGCTCGTTTCGCGCGCGCCGCTGTACGCCGCGGTGAGCCGCGTGCCCGTGGCGGGCTGGTCGGTCGTGCTAGGGGTGCCGGAGGCGACGGTCCAGGCCGGCCTGCTCCGTGGCCTCGGCTGGACGCTCGCCGGCGGTGCCGTGTTCCTCGTGCTGGGCAGCACGCTGGCGGTGCTGCTGGGGCGGCGCCTGGCGCGCGGCATCCAGTCGCTGGCGGCTTCCGCGGGCGCGTTGGGACAGGGCGAGCCGTTCGCGCGGCCCGCCTCCTCGTCGGTGGCGGAGGTGGAGCGGCTGGGCGTAGCACTGGAGCAGGCGGGCACGCTGCTGGAGCAGCGCGCCTCGGAGCGGGAAGGACTGCTGGCGGGGGCGCAGGCGGCGTGGGCGGAGTCGGATGCGCGCGCCGATCGCCTTCGCGTGCTGGCGCAGCTCAACCAGCTCGTCTCCTCGTCCCTCGACATGGACGCCCTGCTGGAGGCGATCGCCCGCTCGGCGGCGGAGATCATGAACGTGCCCGCGGTCTCGTTCTGGACCACGGAGCCCGCCACCGGCGAGCTGCGGCTGCGCGCCTTCTCGAGCCCGGAGCTGCGCGCGGATTTTCCGTACGACCGGCTGCGGCCGGGCGACGGCGCGCTGGGGCGCATCGCCGCCGAGGGGGTCACCCTCGACGTGCCGGACGTGCTCGCCGACGAACGGATCATCGCGCGCGAGTGGTTCGTCCGCCACGGCCTGCGCAGCTTCTACGGCCTGCCCATCACCGGACAGCACGGCGTTCTCGGTGTGCTGTCGCTCAACGCTCGCGCGCCGTTCAACCTCAGCGCCGCCGATCGCGAGACGCTGCAAAGCTTCGTGGCGCAGGCGGGTGTGGCCATCCGCAACGCGCAGCTGTACGCGGAGGCGCAGCGCCGCCGGCACGAATCCGACGTGGTGGCGGAGCTGGCCCGCACCATCAACGCCTCGCTCGATCTCGACACCATCTTGCAGGCGGTGGCAGAGGCCACCCGCGACGGGTGCGGGTGTGACACCGCGCGCATCGCGCTCTTCGATCCGCAGGCGGGGGCGATGGTGATCCGGTACTCGGCAGGCGACCCCGCCAAGCCGTACGCCGGCTTTCGCATCGAGCGCGGCCGCGGCATGGGCGGGCTCGTGTGGGAGACGGGCGAGCCCTTCCGCACCGACGACTTTGCCGCCGAGGGGCGGATCACCGACGACTACCGCGCGACGGTGAGCGGCGACGGCGTGGTGGCGTGCATGGTGGTGCCCATCCGCATCGGGGCCCGGGTGGAGGGGCTCATCTACGCGAACAACACGCGGCCGCGCCCCTTCACGGAGCGCGAGGAGCAGCTCGTGGGACGCCTCGCCGACCACGCCGCCATCGGCGTGCGCAACGCGCGCCTGCTCGCGGGCGAGCAGACCGCGCGCGCGGAGGCGGAGAGCGCCAATCGCGGCAAGGACGAGTTCCTCGCAATCCTCTCGCACGAGCTGCGCACCCCGCTCACGGCGATGCTGGGGTGGGTCCGCATGCTGCGCACGGGCCGCCTCGAGCCCGCCCAGCACGCGCGCGCGCTGGAGACGATCGAGCGCAATACGCGGCTGCAGTCGCAGCTCATCAACGATCTTCTCGACGTCTCCCGCATCGTGGCGGGTAAGCTGCAGCTGGACTCCCAGGCCGTCGATCTGCTCGCCGTGGTGGACGACACCGTGGAGTCGCTGCGCCGCGACGCGGAGGCGCGCGGGCTCGTGCTCGAGACGTCGCTCGATCCCGCCACCGCCCCCGTGCTCGGCGACGCCACCCGGCTGCAGCAGGTGGCGGGTAACCTGCTCTCCAACGCGATGAAGTTCACCTCCGCGGGTGGCCGCATCACCGTCGACCTGCGGCCCCACGGCGCGGGCGCGCGCCTCACCGTGTCCGACACCGGCATCGGCATCGAGCCCGACGTCCTGCCGCACATCTTCGACCGCTTCCGGCAGGCGGACACCACGAGCCGGCGGGGCCACGGCGGCCTCGGTCTCGGGCTCGCCATCGTGCGCCATCTCGTCGAGCTTCACGGCGGCACCGTCAAGGCTGAGAGCGCCGGGCGCGACGCGGGCTCGACCTTCACCGTGCGGTTGCCCATCGTGTCCGTGCCGGTATCCGCGGGCCGGGTGGACCGGGCCACGGGGGCCGGCGACGATGCCACGCGGCTGGACGGCGTGCGCGTGCTCGTGGTGGACGATCACGCGGACGGCCGCGAGCTGGTGAGCATGATTCTGCAGCGCTGCGGCGCGCACACCCGCGTGGCCTCCTCGGCGGCGGAGGCGCTGGAGCAGTTCGCGCGCGGCCCGGTGGACGTGCTCGTGACCGACCTCGGCATGCCGGGCGCCGACGGCTACGATCTCCTGCGTCGCGTGCGCGCACTCGCCGGCGGCGCCGCCGTGCGCGCCGTCACGCTCACCGCGTTTGC
>CAYQQT010000463.1:0-3816 GCA_964419375.1 uncultured bacterium | reverse complement strand
GTCGGGGCTACGTTGTCCGGCGCTTCGGCGACTTTGAGATCGACGCTTTGGCGGGTCTTTTTGCGGACGAAGTCGACTTTGACGGTCTTGCCGACGTCGGCGTCCGAGGAGAGGCGCTGCAGGTGGTGGTAGTCGTCGACGGGGACG
This sequence comes from uncultured bacterium, assembly GCA_964419375.1. Lineage (GTDB taxonomy): Bacteria > Methylomirabilota > Methylomirabilia > Rokubacteriales > CSP1-6 > JBBDXO01. The sequence goes on along the minus strand of CAYQQT010000463.1, from coordinate 3,669 downwards.
CCGTCGAAGGCGACGATCACGTCGTTCTGGGCGAAGCCGGCCGCCTCCGCCGGGCTCTTGGGCGACACGCGGGCCACGATGGCGCCGCGCGTGTCGCTGAGCCCCAGTGACTGCGCCAGCTCGAGCGTCATCGGCTGCAGGGCGACGCCGATCCAGCCACGGGTCACCCGGCCGCGATCGATGAGCTGGGCCGTCACGCGCTTGACCATGTTGGCGGGAATGGCGAAGCCGATGCCCTGCCCGGTGGCGACGATGGCGGTATTGATGCCGATGACCTCCCCGCGCAGGTTCACGAGAGGGCCGCCGGAGTTGCCCGGGTTGATCGAGGCGTCCGTCTGAATGAAGTTCTCGTAGGTCGCGATGCCCACGTCCGATCGTCCGGTGGCGCTCACGACGCCCACCGTCACCGTCTGGTCGAGGCCGAACGGGTTGCCGATGGCGATCGCCCACTCGCCGACCTTCAGCGTGTCGGAATTGCCGAGCGTCGCCACCCGCAGCTCGCCTTCGGGCTCGAACTTGATGACGGCAAGGTCGGTCTTCGTGTCGGTGCCGATGATGCGCCCGCGCAGCTCCTGCTTGGAGGACAGCTTCACCGTCACGCCGTCGGCGCCCTTGATGACGTGGAAGTTCGTGAGGACGTATCCCCGCTTGTCGATGATCACGCCGGAGCCGAGACCGGGCTGCTGGAATTCCTCCCGGCGCCCCGGTCCACCGCCGCGGCCGAAGAACTGGTCGAAGAAATCCTTGAAGACGGGGTCGTCGGCGAACGGTCCGGGCATCGCCGGCGGCCTCCGCGAGCGCGAAACCTGGACGGTTCCAATGTTGACAACGGCGGGCCTCACCCGCTCGGCGACTGTCACGAACGCGGCCTGCAGGGCGTCGGCCGTATTCATGGGCGAGGGGGTCGCCACGGCAGCGGCCGGCCGCTGCGTGACGAGCGCGTAGACGGCGAAGGCCGCGCCGCCTATAGCAAAAAGGGCGGCCGCGACGAGGGCGTTGCGAACGGTCTGCGCAGTCATCGACGGTATGCGGCGGGCTCGCCCCGGCGCGGTGGTGAATGATACGTTTGGCGCTCGCGCAGTGTCAAGGCAGGTATTGCAAAAACCATGAAAAATCTTGCCTTTTTTCTTGACCCCGCGCGGGCCAAAAAGGGAAAATACGCTATTGCACGCGTCATTTCCACGAGGCACAGTGAACCACTATTTTCGTGAAACGCTAAGCGTCGTCTTGGTCGTTTGCCTGCTGGCACCCACGTTTGCATTGGCGCAAGCACCGGACCGTCCGGGACAGCCGGGACAAACTGTCGCGCCGCCGGCGCCGAGGTCCCCCGGCACGTTCACACCCTTCACGCCCAGCCGCGTCGACGCGGGCGCCGGATTCGGCGCCGCCAACCGCAACATCGCCGGTCCCGACTACCGTCTCGGCCCCGGCGACGTGCTCGACGTGCAGATCGCCGGCCGCGTCGATGTCACGCGCATCCAGGTGGTCGTCGATCCCGAAGGCGCGCTGAACATCCCGCCCCTGGGGGCCATCGCGGTGGGGGGACTCACCCTGCTCGAGGCCAATCGCAAGATCGCAGAGCGCGCGCGCGCGGTGTTCCGGTACGCCGACGTGAGCGTGGCCGTGGTCGCCCCCCGCGCCTTCGAGGTGGTGGTGGCGGGCGAGGTGGAGCGCCCGGGCACGATGCAGGTGATCGCCACCCAGCGTCTGCACGAGGTGATCCTCACCGCGGGCGGCATCACGCCGCGGGGCAGCGTGCGTCACGTCCAGGTCACGGAAAAGGGCGTCACGCGCGAGGTCGACCTCCTCGCCTTCGAGCTGCGCGGCGACCTGCGCAACAACCCCTTCGTGCGCGAGGACATGCGCATCAACGTGCCGCCGCGGGGGCCCGCGGTGATGCTCACGGGCGCCGTGCGCCGGCCCGGCGAATACGAGCTGGCGGCCGGAGGCTCGCTGCGCGAGGTCCTCGAGCTCACGGGCGGGCTGGTGTCGGCGGGCGCGCTCTCGGAAGCCCGCCTCACGCGCGTGGGGACCGACGGGCGCAAGGAGACCGTGTCCATCGACCTGCGCACGGCGCTGGCGGCTCCCGCCGACGTGCCGCTCCGCCCCGGCGACGTGCTCTACGTGCCGTCGCTCACCGTGCTGCAGGACGTGGTGGAGGTGCGTGGCGCCTTCAACGGCACGCAGGAGAGCGGCAAGACGACGACCACCGGCAAGACCACCATCGTGCAGCGCTTTGAGCTGGCGCAGGGCGAGCGCGTGCGCGACATCGTCATCAAGGCAGGCGGCGCCGCCGCCTTCGCCGATCTCCGGGTCGCGTTCGTGGAGCGCGGCGGCACCGCCGGCCCCCTGCAGCGCGTGCCGATCGACCTGCACCGGCTGCTCGTGGAGAAGGACGAGACGCAGAACATCACGCTGCACAACGGCGACGTGGTCGTCCTCCCCGTGGTGGAGGACAAGATCTACATCGTGGGCGAGGTGAAGGCCCCCGGCGCGCAGGACTTCCGCCCCCACCTCACGCCACGCGAGTACGTCGCCCTCGCGGGCGGGCCCGGCACGCGCGCCAAGGTGACCGCCACCACCGTGACCTTCCCCAACGGGCGCACCTACGGCATGAGCGAGGCGCCGCCGCTGGAGGCGGGCGCCGTCGTCACCGTGCCCGAGGTGGCGGTGAAGTGGTGGCAGGATTACGTCGCCATCGCCTCGGTGGTGGCGAGCCTCATCACGGCGTACACGGGCATCTTCATTCTCTTCGGTGGCCGCACCACCACCACGGTGCCCTGATGTACGAGTCGTACTGGGAGCTGAGCGAGCCGCCCTTCGACAATTCGCCGAATCCGAAGTTCTTCTACCTGTCGCCGGAGCACGAGGAAGCGCTCGTACGGCTGGTGTACACGGTGCGCCATCGCAAGGGCTGCGGGATGCTCATCGGCGAGTACGGGTGCGGCAAGACGACGCTGTCGCGCGCCCTCATCCAGCGCCTGGAGGCGGAGCGCTACGAGATCGGGCTCCTCACCAACCCGAGCTGGAACGCCGTCGATTTCCTGCGCGAGGCGCTCTACCAGCTCGGCGTGGAGAGCAAGGAGCACAGCAAGTCCGAGCTGCTCCACCAGCTCAACGACGTCTTCTTCCGCAACTTCCGCGACGGCCGCGATACCGTCCTCATCGTGGACGAGGCGCAGCTCATCGACGACGACGCCGTCTTCGAGGAGCTGCGGCTGCTCATGAACTTCCAGACCGACGACCGCTTCCTCGTCACCATCCTGCTCATCGGCTCCCCGGAGCTGGCGGGCAAGGTGCGCCGCCTCAAGCACCTCGATCAGCGCATCACCATCCGCTACCACCTCAACACGCTCGATGCCGCGCATACCGCGGGCTACGTGGCGCACCGGCTGCGGATGGCGGGGCGGACGGCGCCGATCTTCACCGACGAGGCCGTGAAGCTCATCTTCGACTTCACGCGCGGCACGCCGCGCGAGATCAACAACCTGTGCGACGTCGCGCTGCTGGTGGGCTACACCAAGCGGGCCAAGGAGATCGGCGAGAAGATCGTGGCCGAGGTCATCAAGGACATGGTGGGCGTCTCCTGATGGTGCGCATGAGCGACCTCGTGCGCGGCATCGTGCGCGAGACGCCGCCGGCCCCCGCGCCCGCCCCCGCGCGTCCGGC
>CAYQQT010000462.1:0-3836 GCA_964419375.1 uncultured bacterium | reverse complement strand
GGCGCCCATGCCGATGTAGATCTGCCACGTCCACGCGAGGATGCCGCCGCTGAGGATGAGCCCGAGCACGCACATCCACGTGAAGTACAGGTTGCCGGGCGGGCGCAGGGTGAGGAGGACGTCGCGGTTGACGTCCGCGAACGTGGGCTCGGCGCCGGGGCGCGGGGTCACGACGCTCATGCGTGCTCCCGCACCACCTTCTTGAGATACGCCACCGAGGGCCGCGTGCCCAGCTCGTCGAGCACGTGGTAGGCGCGCGGCGCGTGCGACTGCCGCGTCATCTCGCTCGCGGGGTCCTTGAGGTTGCCGAAAGCGATCGCCTTCGTCGGGCACGTCTGCTGGCAGGCGGTCATGATGTCGCCGTCGCGCACGGGCCGCTTCTCGTCGCGCGCGTGATCCTTGCCCGCCACGATGCGTTGGATGCACATCGTGCACTTCTCCATGATGCCGAGCTGCCGCACGGTGACGTCGGGGTTGAGCTGGACGTCGAGCGGCGCCGGGTACTCGTAGTTGTACCAGTTGAAGCGGCGCACGTGATACGGGCAGTTGTTGCCGCAGTACCGGGTCCCGACGCAGCGGTTGTACACCTGGCCGTTCAGCCCTTCCTCGGTTCGATACGAGGCGAACACCGGGCACACCGGCTCGCAGGGCGCGATTTCACAATGCTGGCAGAACATGGGCAGGAACATGTTGGTGGGATGGCTCGGCGTGCCTTCCGCCCAGCGCTCGATGCGCAGCCAGTGCAATTGCCGGCCGTACGCCGCCTGCGCCTTGCCCACCACGGGAATGTTGTTCTCCGCCTGGCAGGCCACCATGCACGCGCCGCACCCGAGGCAGGCGTCCACGTCGACGGCCATGCCCCAGCGGTAGCCGGGATAGTGCTGCTCGGGGTACAGGCTCGGCAGCTCGTGCGCGGCGGCCTTGCCCCGCAGCGCCTGCTCGCGCGCTGCGCGCAGGTCGACGTGGCGCGCCAGCTCGCGCTCGTCCTGATCGTGCGTGGCCTGCAGGACGGCAAGCGGGCGGCGCGCGCCCGTCTTCGCGAGGCTCACGCGCACACCGAGGAACTGGGCGCCGCCCGAGCCCGCCTCCGCCGCGCCACCGAGCAGCGCCATTGGATTTGTGGCGCCGGACGTCGCGGTCACGTAACGCGGCACGTGGTAGGGCGCGTAGCGATGGCCGATCGGGATCGCCACCGTCTTCGGATGCAGCGAGGCCGATATGTAAGCGGGCAGCTCTATCGCTCCGTGGGGTGAAGTCACCTTCACCACGTCGCCCTGGGCGATGCCCAGTGACTTCGCGGTCTCGGCAGGTATCTCCACCCAGCCGTCCCACGCCACCTGGGTCACGGAGTCCGGTGACTCCTGCAGCCAGGAGCGGCTGGCGCTGCGGCCGTCGTAGAAACGGAGCGACGGGTACGCCATCAACACGAAGCCGGACGCGTCGCCCTCGAACGTCGCGGGCGCGATGTCCACGGCGCCGGGCCTGGCCGACACCGACGCGGTGGCGACGTCCTTCCACACCCCGCCCTGGCTCAGCGCGGCCGACCACTGGTCCTTCACCACGGGCTCCCAGGCGGCCTTCAGATGCTGCTCGAAGGTCGTCCACGGCAGGGGGCCCTTGCCTTCCTCCGCGCCGAACACCGTGCGGCCCACCGCGAGGAGGACGTCGCCCATCGGGCGCGAGTCGCGGATCGGCTTCATGGTGGGCTGCATGAGGCCCGTCACCCCTTCGCGCGGCGAGTAGTCGCCCCACGACTCGAGCCAGTGCGTATCGGGCAGGATCAGATGCGCGAGGGCCGTGGTCTCGTCGGGCTGGTTGGCGAAGCTCACCACGAACGGCACCTTGCGGATGGCGTCCGCCGCCTTGAGCCCGCCCGGCAGCGTGAAGGCCGGATTCACGCCGGGGCCGAGGACCAGCACGTCGATCTCGCCCGCGCCCATGGCCTGCACGAGCGCCGCCACGTCGCTGTACGGCGTGACCTTGCCGTACGCCCAGTCGGGGCCGAAGCGCACGGTCTTGCCCACGTTACCGGCGGCCGCGTTCAGCATGTTGATCGCGATCTGCGTCTGCGTCGCGTTGGAGCCGCTCACCGCCGCGCCGCCGCCCACCGCGAGGCTGGGCTTGCCGTGACCGAACGCCTCCGCAATGTGCTTGAGCGTGTCCAACTCGACGCCGCTCTCTTCCGCGACCTTCTTGACGTCGATCTGCGCGACGGCCCCTTCGTACGCCCGGTCGGCGGCGCCGCCGTCGATCATCAGCTTGAGGATCGCGAGCGCGAGCGGGCCTTCCGTGCCCGGAGCGTTACGCACCCACTCGTCGGCGTTGGCGGCGGTGAGGGACTGCCGCGGCTCCACGTGGATGTAGGTGCCCGCGCGCCCCTCGCGGAAGCCGTGCATCTTCATGAAGGCGGCGGGGTAATGCACGTTGTTGATCCACGTCTCCACGAAGTCCGCGCCGAAGTTGAGGATGACGGTGGCGTCCTCGAAGGCGTAATACGGCACGGCATCCCGCCCGAACGTCTGCCGGTTGGCGGCGCGCACCGCCTCGTAGCCGTACGGCTCCAGGGTCACGCGCGGACGGGCGCCCACCACCTGGGTCCAGCGATCCAGCAGCCCGCCCAGCGTGCCGTTCTCGAGCTGGCTCACGAGCGCGACGGTGCGTCCCTTGTTGGCGGAGCGCGCGGCCACGATGCGGTCGCTCACGAGCTTGACGGCCTCGTCCCACGGCACCGAGCGCAGCACGGTGCCCTCGCGCCGCTGGGGGCCGTTGAAGCGGTCGGGATGGTAGAGGCCCTGCACCGCCGCCTGTCCGCGCACGCAGAGGGCGCCGCGGTTGACGGGATGCTCGGGGTTGCCCTCGAGCTTGACGACGCGGCCGTCGCGGTTGCGCGCGATGACGCCGCAGCCGGCCGGGCATTCGCGGCACACGGTGGAGAACCACGACGCGACGCCGGGCACGATCTGCTCGTTGGGCACCACGAGGGGCAGGATGGTCTCGGTGGCCTGCCGGCAGCCGCCGGCGGCCGCCGTCGCTCCCGTGGTGGCCACGATCTTGAAGAAGTCGCGTCGGTTCATGGGCGCCTCAATGATGGCACGTGACGCAGTCGAGCGGCGCCTTCGCCCCGCGCGTCGCGTTCTGCTCGCGGTGGCATTCGATGCACCAGCCCATCGAGAGCGGCGGTGCCGCCGTCCTGAGGCCGGCGACGTTGAGGAGGTCGTTGACGAGCTGGGGACCGGTGTGCGCGCCCACCGTCGTCATGGTCTCCACCGGACCGTGACACGTCTGGCACGTCACACCCGCGCGCACGTGTGACTTGTGCGCGAAGTACGTGAACTCCGGCATCTTGTACACCCGCCGCCACGGAATGGGCTCCTTGCGGGCGGCGTACTCCGCGAGCTTCTTGATCTCGGGCTTGTCGGCGGCCGTGATCTTGTGGCACCCCATGCACCGCTCGACGGACGGGATCCCGGCGTACTCGGAGCGCCGCGCCTCCGTGTGACAGTGCTGGCAGTCCATCTTGTACGTCTGCACGTGCGTGTTGTGCGGAAAGGCGATGGGCTGCGTGGAGGGCTTGGCGGCGGCGGCGGGCTGACGGCTCCACGACGACACCGCGAGAAAGATGAGACCGGCGAGGAGGACGACGCCCAACGCGCCCACACCCGCCTTCGCTCTCATCGACAGTCGAGCATCCTCCAAGAGTATGGGAAATGCTCGTGAACCATATCACTTGGTCCGGAGGCAGTCAAAATAAACGTGGTTTGTTTGCATGGGGGGCCTCGAAGGGCCCCCCAAGCCCCTATATCGTCTCAAGCGCGTTGACCTGATCATTGAGGTCA
>CAYQQT010000461.1:0-3842 GCA_964419375.1 uncultured bacterium | reverse complement strand
GCGCTCGCCGAGGCGTCGCAGCGCGGCAAGGGCCGGGTCCCCCTGCGCCAGCCGCTCGAGCAGCCACTGCCAGCCATCGCGTGCGCCGGCGGCCATCTGCTGCGCGACGGCGATCGCGGTGCGGCCGCCGTCGGTGGTCTCGTATTCGAGCGCGCCCGCCAGCGGCGGCGTGTGCGGAAAGCGCGCGTGCTCGGTGAGGAAGCGCGTGATCTCCAGCTCGGGGTTCACGCCTTCCGTGAGGCGCCGGAAGTGCTTGACGATGAGGGCGGCGCCGAAGGTGACGGACGTGTTGCTCTGCTCGCCCGCCAGCCGCGCCACTCGCTCGTCCGGGCCCGGACGGCGCACGGCCCGCGTCCACGAGCCGGTGAGCGCGCCCCGCTCCCCCCGCGCGCGCCTCTCCTCGGCCATGACGGCGAGCAGGGATCGGCAGAAGACCGCATCGTCGAGCGCGTCGCGGATTCCAGGCCCGTCGAGCAGGGGGACGGCGTAGCGCTCGCGCGCCCCGCCGTCCAGCGTGACGTCGACGAGAACGAGGGCGCCGTCGCCCACGGGCAGGCGGTCGGCCACGGCCACCGCCTCGATGCGGCGCGTCTTGCTGGCGAACCATCGCTGGCCCGCGAGCCAGGCGGCCAGCTCAGATGGCGGCGGATTCGATGCCATAGCGCACGGGGCGCCGCTCGCGTGGCTCGAGGCGGAGCCAGTAGTAACCGAGGGGGCCGAGGCTGAGGAAGTAGGGCGCGCGTCCGATGACGGGAAAGCGCGCCGCGCTCAGCATCTCCACGGGCTGCGCCCCGTCGTGGCGCGAGAGGTCGAGCTCCACCGGCTGCGTGGTGGAGCTGAGGTTGGCGACGACGAGGACCGTCTCGTCCTCGTGCTCGCGGTAGTACGCGAGCACGGAATGGTTGTGCGGCCGGAGGAACTCGATGGTGCCGCGGCCGAAGGCGGGCGCGGTGCGCCGGGCCGCGATGAGGCGCTTCATCACGTTGAGGAGCGAGAAGTCGTGCGTCTCCTGCGCCGCCACGTTCACCGCCTGGTAGCCGTAGACGGCGTCGGTGGTCACGGGCAGGTAGAGCTTGGCGGGATCGGCGGTGGAAAAGCCCGCGTTGCGGTCGTTCGACCACTGCATCGGCGTGCGCACGCCGTTGCGGTCGCCGAGGTAGATGTTGTCGCCCATGCCGATCTCGTCGCCGTAGTAGACGACGGGGCTGCCGGGCAGCGTGAAGAGCAGGCAGTTCAGCAGCTCCACGCGCCGCCGGTCGTTGTCCATGAGCGGCGCCAGCCGCCGCCGGATGCCGAGGTTCAGCTTCATGTCGGGATCGCTGGCGTACGCGTAGTACATGTAGTCGCGCTCTTCGTCGGTGACCATCTCCAGCGTGAGCTCGTCGTGGTTGCGCAGGAAGACGCACCACTGGCAGTTGGGCGGGATGGGCGGCATGTGCGTGAAGATGTCCGTCACGGGTCTCCGGTCGGCGCGGCGCACGGCCATGTACAGGCGCGGCATGAGCGGGAAGTTGAAGGCCATGTGGAACTCGTCGCCGTCGCCGAAGTAGGGGCGCACGTCCTCCGGCCACTGGTTGGCCTCCGCGAGCAGGACCTTCGAGCCGCCGTACTCGTGGTCGATGACCCGGCGCAGCTCCTTGAGGATGGTGTGCGTCTCCGGCAGGTTCTCGCAGTTGGTGCCTTCCCGCTCGATGAGGTAGGGCACGGCGTCGCAGCGGAAGCCGTCCAGGCCGCGGTCGAGCCAGAAGCGCATGACGTCGAGCATGGCCGCCGTCACCGCGGGGTTGTCGTAGTTGAGGTCGGGCTGGTGGCTGAAGAAGCGGTGCCAGTAGTACGCCTTCCTCACCGGGTCCCATGACCAGTTGGACTTCTCGGTGTCGGTGAAGATGATGCGCGCGTCCGCGTAGCGCGTGTCCGTGTCGCTCCACACGTAGTAGTCGCGGTAGGGCGAGGCGGGATCCGAGCGCGAGGCCTGGAACCACGGGTGCTGGTCCGAGGTGTGGTTCATCACGAGGTCGGCGATGACGCGCAGGCCGCGCTCGTGGGCCGCGTCGAGGAACTTCTGGAAGTCCTCCACGGTGCCGTAGGAGGGGTGGATGCCGTAGAAATCGGCGATGTCGTAGCCGTCGTCGCGCAGGGGGGAGGGGTACATGGGCAGGATCCACAGGCACGTGGCGCCGAGCTCGCGGATGTAGTCGAGGCGTCCGGTGAGGCCGCGGAAGTCCCCCACGCCGTCACCGTCCCCGTCCGCGAAGGCCTTGACGTGGACCTCGTAGAAGACGGCGTCCTTGTACCAGGTCTCCATGCGCGCCTCAGCGCCGCAGGGCGAAGATGTGGGCGGGCTCGGCCTGCGGATCGAGCTTGACGTAGCCGCGCGGGCCCCGCCACTCGTAGGTGACGTCGGTCAGCAGCTCGTGCATGCGGTAGAGCTGATCGGCGGCGAGGCCGAAGGCGGCGAGCGGCACGTCCACGAGCGTGTCCTCGGTCGCGTGCGGGTTGAGGTTGACGGCCACGAACACGACGTCGTCGCCGGCGGGCGTGGCCTTGGCGTACCAGAGGATGTGCGGGTTGTCGGCGTGGTGGAAGGTCAGGTTCGAGTACAGCTGCAGGGCGCGATGCTCGCGGCGGATACGGTTGAGGCGCGTGACGTACTCCACGAGGTTGCCGGGCCCGTTCCAGTCGCGCGCCTTCACCTCGAACTTCTCGGAGTTCAGGTACTCCTCGGAGCCCGGCGCCGCCGGCACGTTCTCGCACAGCTCGTAGCCGCTGTAGATGCCGTACACGGACGACAGCGTGGCCGCCATCACGAGCCGGAACTTGAAGGCGGGGCGGCCGCCGTGCTGCAGCGTCTCGTGCAGGATGTCGGGCGTGTTGGGCCACAGGTGGCCGCGGAAGTAGTCCGACACGGGCGGGCGCGTGATCTCCTCGAAGTACTCCGTGATCTCACGCGTCTCGTTGCGCCACGTGAAGTAGGTGTACGACTGCGTGAAGCCCGCCTTGGCGAGGACCGTCATCATCTTGGGGCGCGTGAAGGCCTCGGCGAGAAAGACGACTTCGGGATGCGCGCTCTGGATCTCGCGGATGACCCACTCCCAGAACCTGACGGGCTTCGTGTGGGGATTGTCCACGCGGAACGTCGTCACGCCGTGGCCGATCCAGAACTTCAGCAACCGCTTCATCTCCTCCCACAGCGGCCCCGGGTCCTCGCCGTAGAAGTTCACGGGATAGATGTCCTGGTACTTCTTGGGCGGGTTCTCCGCGTACTTGATGGAGCCGTCGGGACGGTGGAAGAACCACTCCGGGTGCTCGCGCACGTAGGGGTGATCCGGCGAGCACTGGATGGCGAAGTCCAGCGCGACCTCCAGGCCCAGGCGCGCCGCTTCCTTCACGAAGCCCTTGAAGTCGTCGAGGGTGCCCAGCTCGGGATTGACGGCGTCATGGCCGCCCTCGGGGCCGCCGATCGCCCACGGGCTGCCCGGCTCACCCCGCTGCGCGGTGAGCGCGTTGTTGCGCCCCTTGCGGTGGGCGCGGCCGACGGGATGGATGGGCGGCAGGTACACCACGTCGAAGCCCATGGCCGCCGCGCGCTCGAGCTGCGCGTAGGCGTCCTTGAAGGTGGCGTGGCGGCCGTCGCCGCGCGCCGAGCGGGGGAAGAACTCGTACCACGCCGCGAAGCGCGCGCGCTCGCGGTCGGCGACCACCTCGAGCTCGTGCTCGTACCAGGTGGCCGACTCCCGGTCGAGGTGGGCGTGCATGAGGGCGTCGAGCCGCGCCTCGCGGACGAGGGCGACCGCGTCCGCCTGCGCGGGGGCGCGGCCGATGCGCGCCGCGTACTCGGTGAG
>CAYQQT010000460.1:0-3861 GCA_964419375.1 uncultured bacterium | reverse complement strand
GGCTTGGGGGGCCCGTCGAGGCCCCCCATCCAACTAGGGGGCCTGGGTGCCGAGGTCGGGGGGGTCGGGGGTGGGGTCGTCTAGGCGGTCGAGTTTACGGGCGACGGTGCGGACGTCGATGCCGAGGAGCTTGGCGGCCTGGGTCTTGTTGCCGCCGGTGATGCGGAGGGTTTCGTTGAGCAGGCGCTGCTCGACGTCGGCGAGCGGGGTGCCGATGAGCTCGAGGATGGCGTCGCGCGGCGGGGCTTTCGTGCCGTTCACGTCGTCCGGGAGGTCGCCCGCTTCCACCTGTCCGCCGCGGGCGAGCACGACGCTGCGCTCGACGACGTTCTCCAGCTCGCGCACGTTGCCCGGCCACGCGTACGCCTCGAGGCGGCGGATCGCCTCGTCCGTGAGCCCGTCCAGCTTGCGGTTGTTCTTGGCGGCGTACACGCGCAGGAAGTGGTGCGCGAGCACGCGCACGTCCTCCCGACGGTCGCGCAACGGCGGCACGTGGATGGTGATGACGTTGAGCCGGTAGTACAGGTCCTCGCGAAAGCGCTTGTCCTTCACCATGCCCGCGAGGTTCTGGTTGGAGGCGGCGACGATGCGCACGTTGACGGAGATCGTGCGGGTGCCGCCGAGCCGCTCGAACTCCCCTTCCTGCAGCACGCGCAGGATCTTCGGCTGCGTCACCACCGAGAGGTCGGCCACCTCGTCCAGGAACAGCGTGCCGCCATCCGCCAGCTCGAACCGTCCTTCCTTGCGGCCGGCGGCGCCGGTGAAGGCGCCCTTCTCGTAGCCGAAGAGCTCCGACTCCAGCAGCGTCTCCGGCAGCGCGGCGCAGTTGACGGCCACGAAGGCCTTGCCGCGGCGCGCGGAGCGGTCGTGGATGGCGCGCGCCACCAGCTCCTTGCCGGTGCCGCTCTCGCCCTGGATGAGCACGGTGGCGGAGCTGTCGGCGACCTGGTCGACGAGCGCCATCATGCGGCGGAAGGCGGGGCTGCCGCCCACCACCGCCCCCGAGCTGAGCAGGTCGTCCAGCCGCTGCTGCAGCGCCTTGTTCTTCTCGATGAGCGCGCGGCGCTCCAGCGCCTTGTCGACCAGCTTGAGGAGCTGCTCGCGACGGAAGGGCTTGGTGAGGAAGTCGTAGGCGCCGTCCTTCATCGCCTTCACCGCTTCTTCCACCGTGCCGAAGGCGGTGAGGAGGATGACGTCCACGTCGGGCGCGATCGCCTTGGCGGCGCGCAGCAGCTCGAGGCCCGTCAGCCCCGGCATCTTGAGGTCCGTCACGATGAGGTCGATGCCGCCCGCCTGCACGCGCTCGAGCGCGGCGCGGCCGTCGGAGGCGAGCACGACGCGGTAGCCCTCGCGCGTGAGCGTGCGCTCGAGGCTCTCGCGCAGGCCCGGATCGTCGTCGGCGACGAGCAGCGTCGCGCTCTCAGACACGGATGGGCCTCTTCACGGGCAGCCGGATGGTGAAGACGGCGCCGCCGCCGGGCGCGTTGCCCCATCCGAGCTCGCCGCCGTGCTCCTCGGTGATCTGTCGCGCGATGGAGAGACCGAGCCCGGTGCCCTGTGGCTTCGTCGTGAAGAAGGGCTCGAAGAGCCGGCCCGCCACTTCCTCGTTGATGCCGGCCCCGGAGTCCGCCACGCGGATCTCGACGCTCTCGCCGCTCAGGTGGCTTTCGATGGTGAGCGCTCCGCCCCGCGACAGCGCCTCCATGCCGTTCTTTACGAGGTTGTGGATCGCCAGGCGCAGGAGGCCGCGGTCGATCTCCATCATCGGGACCTCGGGATCCGCTTGCACCTCGATGACCAGCCCCTGCCGCATCGCCACCGGCCGCACGAAGTCGGCGAGCTCGCGCACGAGCTGGTTGATCGATTCCTCCTCGAAGTGAGGCCGCGGAAAGCGCGCGAAGGCCAGGTACTCCTCCGTGAGCGCATCCAGCGTGTTGACCTGGTCGCGAATGGACGCCACGAGGCCGCCCGCCTCGTCCATGTCGCTGCCCGTACGGCCGCGGACGATATCTTCCAGGATCTCCGCGTTCAGCTCGATGGCCGCGATGGGATTGCGCACCTCGTGTGCCACCCTGAGCGACAGCCGTCCCACCGTCGCCATCCGCTCCGCCACGAGCAGCTCGGCCTGCGCGGCTTGCAGGCGGCTCAGCGTGCCCGTGAGCTCGGCGTTCAAGCGCTCCACTTCACCCCGCGCCCGCCGCTCGCGGTCGGCGACCAGCCCCACCGTGACCGCGGGCAGCCCGAAGAGCACGGCGAGAATCACTACGGGCGTCCACCCCACCCACGGCGGCGCCAGCGCCGCCGCCGCCGCGTAGAGGAGGCCGGCGATGAGCGCAGCCCCGAGGCCCACGTAGGGGCCGAAGTAGTACGCGTTGACGGCCACGAGCGGAAAGAACAGGAGGTAGAAGAGGCTGTAGCCGCCGCCCGTGAGGTAGAGCAGCACGAAGACGAGCGCGAGATCGATGGCGAGCGCGCCCAGGAAGATCGACCGCGTGGCGCGGGGATTGACGGTGACGAGCGCGAAGACGCCGACCTTGTAGAGGGCGAACCACAGCACGAGGGAGTAGAGGTCGATGCGATGACGCGTGCCGAGGGGAACCAGGCCCAGCGTGGCGAGACCGCCCGTCATCGCCACCGCGAGCAGGACCGCGAACACCCGCTCGTCGCGCTCGAGGAGACGGAAGATCGCGTGCCACGGTTTACGGTCGCCGGTCACCATTCGCGTCGCTCGCGACTATAGCATTGGCGACGGCGGCGGCGGGCGCTCGGCTCGCGGCTCCGTGAGGACCTCGGCGATCGTTCGGTCCTTCTTCATCCGGCGATGCACCAGATAGGCGAGCCAGCCGGCGAGGGTGAGGAGCGCGAGCAGCATGAGCCAGCGGTCCCAGCGGTGCACGTCGCGCACCAGGTGGTAGAGCTGCTCGGTGAGGGCGTGGGCGAGGCCGAAGCCGATGGGGACACTGACGAGGGCGGCGCCCCCGTCGACGGCGACGAATTTCCAGAAGGGGATCTTCACGATACCGGCCGTGAGGAAGGCGGCCGCGCGCAGCCCCATGATGTGGCGCGCGGTGAAGACGATCTTCACGCCGTGACGCCGGTAGCTCTCGCGCAGCCTCGCTTCGCGGCTCTTGCTGAGGATGCGGCGCACGAGGCGCCATTCGAGGATGCGCTCGCCCCAGTGATGGCCGACCCAGTAGAGGACGACGTCGCCCGCGACCACCGCCACCACGCACACGGGCAGCGCGATCCACCACCGCACGATGCCCTGGCTGGCGAGAACGGCCGCCGCCGCGATCGGAAGCTCCTCCGGGATGGGCACGCCGAGGCCGGCCACGAAGAGCACGAGGAAGATCCCCGCGTAGGTGAAGTGTTCGACGATGTGCTCGATCATGGCCCGGGAAAGATAGCGCTTGCGCCTTTTCCGCCAGTGTATACTGCGATTTGTCTGGTCGGTCGGCGGTTCAACCGTGAGCCTCTACCGCCGCATCAGGCCGTGTCCCCGCTCTCCTTCCGAGTTCTGGGTCGCGCACACGGTACGGAAGGCCACAAGGAGTCTCCCCATGGCTGTGAAACTCTTCATCGGCGGTCTTTCCTTCTCCACCTCCACCGAGCGTCTGCGTGAAGTGTTCGCGGCCTGCGGCGCCGTCGAATCCGCCAGCGTGGTCACGGACCGCGACACCGGTCGCTCGCGCGGCTTCGGCTTCGTCGAAATGGCGACGCCCGAAGAGGCGGAACAGGCGGTCAGCAAGCTCAACGGTACCAGCCTCGATGGCCGCACCATCCAGGTCGAGAAAGCCAAAGCTCCGGGTACGGGCGGCGGCGGTGCTCGTGGCGGCTTTGGTGGTGGCGGTGGTCGCGGCG
>CAYQQT010000459.1:0-3865 GCA_964419375.1 uncultured bacterium | reverse complement strand
CGGGACGGGAGGCGTGACGGCCGGGGCCTCCTGACGCGCGGCCTGCTGAAGCTCCGGCGTGCGCTGGAAGACCCACACCGCCGTCGACGCCACCAGGAGGATGGCCGCCACCTCCACCGGCACCTTCACGCGGAGCGGCACGAACAGCCGGCGCGCCAAACGCCGTGGCCAGGGCGCTTGGTCGGCGGCGTCGATGACCCGATCGACGAATCCCACCGGCGCGCGCTCCGCCGGCAACGCGTGCACCATGGACACCGTGCGTGAGAAGTGATCGAGCTCCCGCCGGCACTCGGCGCAGCCCGAGAGGTGCGTGTCGGCCGCCGCGCGCTCGCCGGCGGACAGCTCGTCGTCGACGAGCGCGGAGAAGAGGGCGCGGGCTTCGGCGCACGTCACAGGAAACGCTCCAGCTTGTCCTTGAGGTCCAGCCGCGCGCGGTGCAGGCGCGAGCGCACGGTGCCCGGCTCGAGGTCGAGAGCCTGGGCGATCTCGTCGTACGACAGGCCTTCCACGTCGCGGAGCACGACGACGATGCGCCGCTCCTCCGGCAGCGACGCGATCGCCTGCTGCAGGGCGGCGTCGCGCTCGCCGCGCTCGAGCGCGTCGGCGGCGCCGGTGTCCGCGCTCGGCAGCCGCATCAGCGTCTCCTCTCCCGCGTGCACGCGGTGACGCTCGCCGGAGGCGAGGCGGTTGAGGCACAGGCGCGAGGCGATCGCGTAGAGCCAGGTCGACAGCTTCGCCTCTCCGCGGAACTCCCCGATGGAGCGGTGCACGCGCAGGAACACCTCCTGGGCGATGTCCTCGGCCTCCGCCCGGTTGCCGAGCATGCGCACGGCCACCCCGAACACGCGGTGCTGGTACGCGCGCACCAGCTCCTCGAAGGCGCGCGCTTCGCCCGCGCGCAGGCGGTCCACGAGCCCGGGGGGGTCGCCTGAAGGCGCTTCACGCACGTTAGACCGGGCCACCCGCCGGAAGTTCCGGTTTGCGGACCCGGTAGTGGTACGGGTAGGCGAACGCGAAGCCCGAGCGCCCGTACACGGCGTGGGCGGGGGCGTTCGTGCCGCCCACCTGAAGATAGAGGCCGGTGTCCCCGCGCTCGCCCGCCCACCGCGCGAGGGCGTGCAGGACGCGGGGGGCGAGCCCGCGCCCCCGATGCTCGGCGCGGGTGACCATGGAGAAGACACCGGCGTGTCCGCCGCCGCTCACGCCGAAGCCGCACGCAACGGCGACGCCGCCCTCCCGCACGGAGACGAAGAGCGTGGGCTGCGCGATGCGGAGCACGATCCCTTCGTGGATCGACCGCCGCGGCTCCGGCTCCTGGTACGCGCAATCGAACCACGCCGCGTCGGGGCGCGAGGCCAGATGCACCTCGCCCGCCCCGGCCTCGCGCGTGCGCTCCGCGACCTCCGCGGCGCTCGCCGTCCACACCTCGCTCGGAGATCCCGTCTCGTAGCCGCGCTCTTCCAGGATGCTGTCGAGATCGTCAGGGAGCACGGCGGGACAGATGTGAAAGACGGTCCACAACCCGCGCGCGTCGTAGAACCGCTCCGCGGTGGCGATGAGGGACGTCACGTCGTCGGGGACGGCCGCCCGCGTGACGGCGAAGACGCTGTTGGCGCGATGGGTCACGCCCCCGGTGGCGCGCAGCTTCCAGGGCCCGAGCGCCACCTGTTCCGCCGCGGGCCACGCGGCGTCGGCGAGGCGCTCGATCTCAGGGATGTCCGAGGAGATCACCCGTGAGCGCGTCCGCCGGCACCGGCGTCCAGTCGATCAGCGCCCCCAGCTGCTCGAGCGCGCGTGGCGGCAGCAGCGGCGCCGGCGGCGCCGGTGGGCGCAGATACTTTCGCATGTAGAGCGCGGCCACGAGGAAGGTCCGGTAATCGCCACGCTCCGTCGCGAGCGCCTGCCCGTGCTCGAGCAGGAGGCTGCCGGCGAGGACGTGATAGAGCGCCTCCGCCACCGGACGCGCCTCCACCTCGGCGTCGGAGGCGGGCAGCGACGGCCACGCCGCCACGCGCCCCTGCACCTCGGCAAGCGCCCCGCGCGCGGCGTCGGCGACGGGCTTGGCGCGGGGATCGGTGACGGTGTCGAGCCGCGCGGTCACGTACGCGGCCAGCGGCTCCAGGCAGCCGTCCTTCACGATGGCCCGCTGCACGTCGAGCGCCACCACGTTGGTGGAGCCTTCCCAGATCGCGCCGAGATAGGAGTCGCGCAGCAGGCGGGCGTTCACCCACTCTTCGACGTAGCCGTTGCCGCCGCGGATGTTCATCGCCTCGCTGGCGACCACGCGCGCCCGCGCCGTGATCCACCCCTTGGCCACGGGCGTGATGATGCGCAAGAGCTTGCGCGCCTGCGCACCGCCCGCGTCCCAGGCGTCGAACATGGTCGCCCCGTGGAGGACGACGGCGGCCGCCGCCTCGCTGTCGAGGAGCATCTCGAGCAGGTTCTGGCGCAACAGGGGTTTGTCGAAGAGGGCGCCGCCGAAGGCGGCGCGGCCGCGCGCGTGCACGACGGACTCCAGCAGCGCGCGCCGCATGATGGCCGCCGCCCGCATGGCATTGGACAGGCGCGAGCTGTTCACCATCTCCATCATCTGGTGAAAGCCGCTCGCCACGTCGCCCACCACGTAGGCGAGGGCGCCGGAGAACGTCACCTCGCCCGTCGCCATCGATCGGGAGCCGAGCTTGTCCTTGAGGCGGTTGATCGTCCACAGATTCTTCGTGCCGTCGAGCAGGCGCTTGGGCACGAGGAACATGCCGAGCCCCCTGGTGCCGTCGGGGGCACCCTCCGGGCGCGCCAGCGTCACCGCCATGTCCGTGTTGGCGTTGGAGCAGAACCACTTGTCGCCCCACAGGCGCCACGTGCCGTCGCCATCTTGGCGGGCGATGGTGGTGAGCGCGCCCACGTCCGAGCCGCCGGTCTTCTCCGTCATCCACTGCGTGCCCTGCCACAGCCGCTCGTACTCCAGCGTGGTGAGGCGCGGCACGTACGCCTCCTGGAGGGCGGCGCTGCCGAAGCGGTGCAGCATGCGCGCGGTGGAGTCCGTCATGTTGACGGGGCACAGCAGGCCGAACTCCGACTGCGCGAACAGGTAGGACAGCGCGTACTTCACCACGTGCGGCACGCGCCCGGGCCAGCCGAGCACGCCGTCCACGTGCGACATGGCGGCGAGGCCGAAGCGTGAGAAGGCCAGGCGCTCCATCGCGTGATAGGCGGGGTGGAAGTCCACCGCGTCCACGCGCCCGCCACGCTCGTCGTAGGGCCGCAGCACGGGCGGGTGCTTGTCGGCCTGCGCGGCGAGCGCGTCCAGCTCGTCGCCCGCCACCGCGCCGAGGTCGACCAGGTGCGGGCGCGCCCGCTCGTAGACCTCGCGATCCATCAGCGTGAGGCACAGGCGGTCGAGGTGACGGTCCTCGAGGAAGAAGTTGAGGCCTCGCGTGGTGGGCATGGCGTCGGACACGGCGGGGGGGCGTGCGGGCGTCATGCGCACAGGGTAGCGCGGGGGTGGCCGTGCGGCGTAGATTTTGACCGCGGCCCCCGAAATGAGGCAGAAAGTTGACCGAACGCGACAACCTCGGGGACTTAAATTCGCCCGTGTGCTCGCGACCTTCTGACGTTGACTTCTCCCTGATGGCACCACGCTCGGAACACGTGCCGGCGACGTTCCCGGAAATAGACACCCACCCGGTCGTCTCCCTTCACCTTTCCGCCCCCACGCGTGCCGCGTATGGTTTTCGCGGCATTGTCAGCCTCCTGAGACTGCGCCTACGTCGTCGGCGTGGCCCACCCCCTTGCCGGATATCAGCCCCGCGCCGCCGAGCACGGCGTGTTGTACCGCGTGATCGACGAGCATCTGGAGACGTTCCTG
>CAYQQT010000458.1:0-3884 GCA_964419375.1 uncultured bacterium | reverse complement strand
GACGAGCCAACGAAGCAGATGGGCCCTCATCGTCGTCGTCATACCGTCGTCGTCATACGCGCTCGATGATCTTTTCGCCGAAGAGGCCTTGCGGGCGGAACAGCAGAAAGACCAGGGCGACCACGTACGCGAACCAGTTTTCGATGGCGCCGCCCACGAGCGGGCCCCAGTACACTTCGCCGATCTTCTCGCCCACGCCGATGATGAGCCCGCCCACGATGGCGCCCGGCACAGACGTGAAGCCGCCCAGGATCAGCACCGGCAGGGCCTTGAGGGCGATGAGGGAGAGGCTGAACTGCACGCCGCTCTTGGCGCCCCACATGACGCCGGCCACGATGGCCACGAGGCCGGCCACCGACCACACGATGATCCAGATCGTCTTGAGCGGGATGCCGATGGAGAGCGCGGCCTCGTGGTCGTCGGCCACCGCGCGGAGGGCACGGCCGATGCGCGTGCGCTGGAAGAAGACGGCGAGCACGGCCACCATCACCGCCGCCGTGCCCGCCGCCGACATCTCGAGCTGGTTGAGCTGGATGCCGGCCACCATGAAGGAGCGGTCGGGGATGCCGATGTCCAGGCGCTTGACCTCGGCGCCCCACAGCATCTCGCCGAAGCCTTCGAGGAAGAAGTTGAGGCCGATCGTCGCCATGAACAGGATGATGGGCTCCTGGTTGACGAGCGGGCGCAGCACGATGCGCTCGATGGCGAAGGCGAGCGCGACCATCACGACCATGGTCATCAGCAGCGCGGGCACGACCGGCACGCCGCGCTCCATGAACCCGACGAGCGTGAGGGCGGCGAACAGGACCATCGTGCCCTGGGCGAAGTTGAAGACGCCCGAGGCCTTGAAGATGAGCACGAAGCCGAGCGCCACCAGCGAGTACATGAGCCCGGTGGCGATGCCGCCCAGGAAGACTTCGGCGAAGAAGGTAGGCGAGCCCACCATGTCCTTGAAGGGCGCCACGAGGACGGCGTAAAGCAGGCTACTCATGCGCCGCTCCCAGGTAGGCGTCGAGCACGGCCTGGTCCTTGCGCACCTGCTCGGGCGTGCCGTCGGCGATCTTGCGGCCGTAGTCGAGCACGGCCACGTGGTCGGAGATGTCCATCACCACGCCCATGTCGTGCTCGATGAGGGCGATGGTGGTGCCGAACTCGCCGTTGACGTCGAGGATGAAGCGCGACATGTCTTCCTTCTCCTCGACGTTCATCCCCGCCATCGGCTCGTCAAGCAGCAGCAGCGTCGGCTCCGCCGCGAGCGCGCGCCCCAGCTCGACGCGCTTCTGCAGCCCGTAGGGCAGCTTGCCCGCCGGCATCTTGCGGATGGCCTGGATCTCCAGGAAGTCGATGATCCGCTCCACCGCCGCGCGGTGCTTGAGCTCCTCGCGCCGGGCGGGCCCCCAGTAGATGGCGTCGAGCAGGAAGTGGCCGCGCATCTTCATGAGCCGTCCCGTCATCAAGTTGTCGAGCACGCTCATGCCCTTGAAGAGGGCGACGTTCTGGAAGGTGCGCGCGATGCCGAGCGCGGCCACGTCGGGCGGCGCGAGGCGCGTGCGGTCCTTGCCCGCGAACTCGATCCGCCCCTCCTGGGGATGGTAGAAGCCGCTGATGACGTTCAGCAGCGTCGTCTTGCCCGCGCCGTTGGGGCCGATGATGGCCACGATCTCGCCGCGGCGGATCTCGAGGCTCACGCGGCTGAGCGCCGTGAGGGCGCCGAAACGCACGCTGACGTTCTCGACCCGGAGAAGCGCTTGCGCGCCGTTCCCTTCGCTCACCGGGGCGTCTGGCCGCCGGCAACGGTCGCCTCGCGGATGCGCACGTCGGCACGCACCGTCCCCACGCGGCCGTCTTCGTACGTCACCTTCGCCTCCACCTGGACGTGGTCGCGGTCGCCGTAGAGCGCCTCGATGAGGGTGGCGTACTTCTCGGCGATGTAGCCGCGGCGGACCTTGCGCGTGCGCGTGATCTCCTCGTCGTCCGGATCGAGCTCCTTGTGGAGGATCAGGAACTTCCTGATCTGCGCGCCGCGCAGCACCTCGTCCTCCAGCAGGCTACGGTTCACGCGGTCCACCTCCTGGTGGATGAGGTCATAGACCTCGGCCTTCTGGCTGAGGTCGGTATAGCTCGTATAGGCAATGTTCCGGCGCTCCGCCCAGTTCCCGACGGCCGCGAGATCGATGTTGACGAGGGCGGTGACGTAGGGCCGCTCCTGGCCCACGCACACCGCCTCCTTCACGTACGGCGAGAACTTCAGCTTGTTCTCGATGTACTTGGGCGCGAAGATCGTGCCCCCCGCCAGCCGGCTCAGGTCCTTGGCGCGGTCGATGATCTTCAGGTGCCCGGCGCTGTCGAGGAAGCCGGCGTCCCCGGAGCGGATCCAGCCGTCCTCCAGCATCTGCGCGGTCGCCTCCGGGTTGCGGTAGTAGCCCGCGAAGACGCCCGGGCTGCGGAAGAGCACCTCGCCCGTGGGCGAGATGCGGATCTCGACCCCTTCCAGCGGCGTGCCCACGGTGTCGAGCCGGACGTCGCCATCGCGCTGGATGGTGACGAAGACGCTCGACTCCGTCATGCCGTAGAGCTGCTTGACGTTCACGCCGAGGCCGCGGAAGAAGACGAAGATCTCGGGGCCGATCGCCTCGCCCGCCGTGTAGGCCAGGCGCACGCGGCGTAGCCCGAGGTTGTCCTTGAGGGGCCCGTACACGAGCAGCTCGCCGAGCGGGTAGAGCAGGCGTTGCCAGCCGGAGACGGGCCGGTCCATCAGCCGCTGGCGCTCCATGTCCTGCGCGAGATCCAGGAAGAACTGGACGACCTTGCGCTTGGGCCACGCGCAGTCCTCGAGGCGCACCATGACGCTGGTGAGGAGGGTCTCCCAGATCCGGGGCGGCGCGAAGAAGTAGGTGGGGCCGATCTCCTTGAGGTCGTGCAGCACGGTGCCCGTGCTCTCCGGACAGTTGATGGCAAAGCCGGTGGTAATGGACTGGGCATAGGAAAAGATGTGGTCGCCCACCCAGGCCATGGGCAGATACGACAGGATCTCGTCGTCGCTGCGCAGCCGCTCGGCGGCGGCGGCGTTGCGCGCGGTCACGATGAGATTGCGGTGCGTCAGCATGGCGCCCTTCGGCGTTCCCGTGGTGCCGGAGGTGTAGCAGATGATCGCCACGTCGTCGGCGGCGCCCTTGGCCACCTCGTCGTCGAAGTACGTGGGATGCCCGATCTCGAACTTGCGCCCGGCCTCCTGCAGCTCGGCCAGGCTCATGAGCGATGGCTCGCTGTAGCCGCGCATGCCGCGCACGTCGTCGTAGACGACGTGCTCCAGCATCGGGCAGCGTGGCCGCACGTGCACCAGCTTGTCGACCTGCTCCTGGTCCTCCACGATGGCGAAGCGCGCCTCCGCGTGGGCGAGGATGTACTCCATCTCTTTCTCGATGGAGTCCTGGTACAGCGGCACCGGCACGCCGCCCAGCGCCTGCGTGGCGAGTACCGCCCAGTAGAGCTGCGGGCGGTTGTCCCCGATGATGGCCACCTTGTCGCCGCGCCGGAAGCCGAGGGAGGCGAGGCCGAGGGCGATGAGCCGTCCCTGCTCGAAGTACTCGCGCCACGTGGTGGCCTGCCAGATCCCGAAGTCCTTCTCGCGCATGGCGATCTTGCCGGCCAGACGCTCCGCATTGGCGCGGGCGAGCTTCGGGAACGTGTCGGGCGCTGCGTCCTTCGCTAAGTCCACGTCGCCTCCGCGATTCCCTTCACGGCACTTGGGTCGAGAACTTCGATTGCTGGAGGGCCGGCCTTCGAGTGGCGGGAGTATAGCCAAGCGGTTGGGGGCTGTCAAGCAATTGGGACGGAAAGACGAGGACTTACGACGCAGCGTGGAAGAGCGTCGCTGCCCTGTC
>CAYQQT010000457.1:1537-3885 GCA_964419375.1 uncultured bacterium | reverse complement strand
ACCGGCGAGGTGTGTCCGGAATCGTCCTGCATGAGCGGCAGCGCCGACTTCAACCGCGCGATCTCCAGCGGCTTGCGCAGCAGCGTGACGCGCAAGCGCCGGCATGCCGAATCGAGATCGACGGTGGTCGCCGTCAGCATGATCACCGGCAAGTCCGCATCGCGGGCGCGCAGGCGCTCCACCAGCTCGATCCCCGTCATGCCCGGCATGCGGAAGTCGGTGAGGAGCAGGTCGTACCCGCCGCGCTCGAGCTGCTCCAGCCCCTGGGCGGCGTTCAGCACGCCGTCGGCCTGCCAGCCCCACGACGCGAGGAGGTCACACAGCATCGAGCGGACGTGACCGGCGTCCTCGACGACGAGGGCGCGGTGCGGGCGGCGATCGAGGGTTGGCTCGGGCACCGGCAGAGCCTACTCGCCGGCGACAGCGGAATCAATCGCGCAAATGACCGCACACCATGCGGTGATCGGCAGGCGCCCGCACGAAACGCCGCATCGTTGGCGGCGATTCGAAGCAGCGCGCTCACGCGACCGCATGTGCAGGGGCGATGGACTCGCATCCACCCGCGATATGGGGTAACGACGGGCGAATTTCGCATTGTGGACGGATGTGGATAAGTGGATAACGCCGGGCGCCTGCAAGACCAGTATCGTCGACGGTAGCAATTCCGTTGACACGATCCGGCCAACCCGCCGAGACTACGTGAGGCTATTAATGCAATGATTTCGCTGTCCGTCACGCTCACACGCATCGGCGTCGCCGCCCTTTTCGTCGCGGCGCTACTCGCGCACGCCTCCATCGTCCACGCGGCGCCCGCGCACGACGCGCCCTTCGTCCTTCGGCAGCCCGACGGCACGCCCTTCGAGGCGCGGCTCTTCGGCGACGAGTGGATGAACGGGACGGAGACCGTCGAGGGGTACACGATCGTTCAGGACGCCGCCTCCGGGTACTGGACCTATGCGGACACGACCTCGACCGGCGCGCTCGTCTCCACGGTGTACGTCGTGGGTCGCGACCGGCCGTCCGCGATCCCGCGTGGCCTTCGTCCCCCCGCCATCGCCCCCGCGGCCGCGCCCGAGGGGTTCGGCCCTGAGCCGGGTGTCCCGGCGGTGGGATCCCGTCCGATGCTCGTCCTTCTCGTGCAGTTCAGCGACCGGAGCGGACACACCACCGCCGCGCAGTGGCGGAGCCGCTTCTTCGGCGCCGGGGAGAGCGTCAGGGAGCACTACCGCAGCGCGTCCATGGGCGCGCTCGACATCACGCCGGCCGCGGAGCATCACGGCACCGCCAACGACGGCATCGTGGGCTGGCTGACGCTCGACCGCGCGCATCCAGATTTCGGCGGGACGGTCGACGGCCGCGCCGGGCAGCTCGCGCGCGACGCGATGACCGCGGCCTCACGCCACGTCGACTTCGCCGCCTTCGACACGGACGGCGACGGCAGAGTGTCGACGAGCGAGCTGCTGGTGGTCGTGGTCGTCGCGGGCCACGACGCCTCGTTGCCGGGCGCCTGCCGGCCGAGCGTGTGGAGTCACCAGTCGGCGATCGGGCCGCTGCCGCTCGACGGCGTCCAGCTCTCGCCCTACGCGATGGTGGGCGAGAGCCATTGCGCGGCGCCGACCACGCTCGACAACATCGCGCACGAGGTCGATCACCTGCTCGGCGTGGCCGACATCGCAGCCGCCGAGCAGAGCCTCGACCGCCCTCTGGCCACGCTGACCCTCACCGTGCCGAACGGCGGCGAGGGGTGGACCTTCAACAGCCGGCGCCGCATCGACTGGACCAGCACCGGCGTGAGCGGCAACGTCCGCCTCCAGCTGTCGCGGAATGCGGGCGCCACGTGGACGGTCATCGCCGCCTCCACGGCCAACGACGGCGCCTTCAACTGGACGGTCACGGGTCCGGCCACCAACCGCGCGCGCGTCCGGGTCTGCAGCGTCAACACGCCGTCGCTCTGCGGCGCCAGCGACCGCAATTTCAGGATCGCGGCCGCCATCATCACGGTGGTGACGCCGAACGGCGGCGAGTCATGGGCCTTCAACACGACGCGGAAGATTCAATGGACCAGCGCCGGGCCCGTGGGCAGCAGCGTCAGCATCAAGCTGTCTCGCGACGCCGGCGCCACGTGGACGCCGATCTTCGCGAGCGTCGGGAACGACGGCGCGCAGAACTGGCTCGTGACGGGCCCGGCCACCAACCGGGCGCGCCTCCGCGTGTGCAGCATCGCCGCGCCGTCCGTCTGCGATACCAGCAACAGCAATTTCAGGATCGCCGCGGGCGCGCTCGCGGTGGTGACGCCGAATGGCGGCGAGTCGTGGAACGTCGGCAGCACGCAGCGGATCGCGTGGACG
>CAYQQT010000457.1:0-1437 GCA_964419375.1 uncultured bacterium | reverse complement strand
CGGTCTCATCACGCCGCCGTGTAGCCGCCGTCCACCGGCAGCGCCACGCCGGTGACGAAGGCGGCCTCGTCACTGGCAAGGTAGAGAATGGCCGCCGCGATGTCGTCGGGGCGGCCGAAGCGGCCCAGCGGGTACTTCTTCAGCGTGCGCTCCCGCCACGCCTCGTCCGCCCTCAGCTCGGCCGTCATCGGCGTCTCGATCACACCCGGGCACACGCAGTTGACGCGCACGGCGGGCGCGCACTCGAGCGCCATCTGGCGCGTCAGGTTCACGATGGCGCCCTTCGAGGCGGCGTACGCCGGTGACAGCGAGCCGCCCACGAGCCCGTAGATCGACGCCAGGTGCGTGATGGAGCCGTGTCCGCCGGCGCGCAGTGCCGGGATCGCCGCGCGGGACATGAGGTAGGAGCCGGTGAGGTTGATGTCGATCACGCGCTGCCACTCCGCGGGCGGCGGCAGCGCATCGAGGGGCGCGCGAACGCCGGCGGAATTGACGAGCGTGGTCAGGCTGCCGAAGCGCGACACGGTCGCCTCCACCAAACGCGTGCACGCACGCTCGTCGGCGACGTCCACCTCGAGCGCGAGCCCGGTACCGCCCGCGTCCTGGATCGCCTTCGCGGTTTCCTGCGCGCCGGCCACGTCGCGGTCGGCGCACACGACCCGCGCGCCTTCGGCCGCCAGCCGGAGCGCGGTGGCCCGGCCGATGCCGGAGCCGCCGCCGGTCACGAGAGCTACCTTGTCTTTCATTCTCATCGGACGTCCTCGGCGAGCAGGATGGCCGTAGCTTACTCTGCGGTGCGCGCGGCTGTCGGGTGCTAAGGTCGGTCATACTGGAGGGCGCCATGAGCGTCGAAGACAAGCTGAAGGCGATGGGGCTGGCGGTACCGAGCCTGGACGATCTGTACCGTAAGAACGCCGCGGGCGGTCACTACATCTCGCACTTCGCCGTGCAGAACCTGCTCTACCTGTCGGGCACCGTCCCCATCAAAAACGGGCAAATCTATTGGCCGGGCGTGGTGGGGCAGGACGTCACGCTGGAGCAGGCCAATGAGGCAGCGCGCTACGCCGTCCTCACCACGCTGGCGGCGGTGAAGTACGCGCTCGGCGATCTGGATCGCGTCCATCAAGTTGTACACATGACCGGCTACGTCAACTCGGCGCCGGGGTTCAACGACCAGCCCCGGGTGATCAACGGGGCCGCCGACCTGCTCGTCGCCCTGTACGGCGAGCGCGGCAAGCCCACCCGCGCCGCCATCGGCTGCCGCGGCCTCGGCGGCAACGCGTGCCTCGAGATCGTCGTCACCCTGCTCTTCACAGGCGCCGACGTCCGCCCGCCGCTCGCGCGCGATCACTACGTGAAGTAGCACGCAGCCTTGAGATTCATTGGATGGGGGGCCTCGAAGGGCCCCCCAAGCCCCCCACGCGCTCGGCAGCACCC
>CAYQQT010000456.1:0-3889 GCA_964419375.1 uncultured bacterium | reverse complement strand
CGCGGGGGGGCGCAGCCTTGGCGACACCATCCAGCGGCGTGGCTCGTCCCGCCGCTTCACGCGCGAGCCGCTGACGACCGCGCACCTGGCTACCGCGCTGTGGGCGGCGACGCGCCCGCTGGAGGCCGACGTGCCGGGCGGGCTGGTGGACCTCTACCTGATCGTGAGCGCCGTCGACGGCATCGCGCCCGGCGCGTACGCGTATCACCCGCAGCCGCACGCGCTGGAGACGCTTGCGCAGGGCGATTTCCGGCGACAGGCCGCGTACCTCTGCCTGGAGCAGCCGCTCGCCGGCGACGCCGCCGCGGTGATCTTCTTTCTCGCGCCGCTGCAAGACCTGCTCGCTACCGCCGGCGACCGCGGCTACCGTGTCGTCAATCTCGAGGCGGGCATCGCGGGCGGCCGCGCCTACCTCGCCGCGTACGCGCACGGCTTCGGCGCCTCCGGGCTCACCTTCTACGACGCCGACGTGGTCGATTTCTTCTCGCCACACGCGTCAGGCAAGGACGCCATCTTCGTCACCGCGCTCGGGCGCGGGACGACCGTGGCGGGCGACATGCTACCATCGAGCGCGATTCAGCCGACCGCGCTCACACCGCCGCAAAGGAGGCCGTGATTTCATGAAGAAGTACCAGCTCATGGCGCCGGGCCCGACGCCCGTTCCCAGCGAAGTGCTGCTGGCGATGGCGCAACCGATGCTCCACCACCGCACTCCCGAGTACGAAGCGCTCTTCCTCGAGGTTCGGGCCGGGCTCAAGAAGCTCTTCCAGACCTCGCAGGAGGTGCTGCCCCTGGCGTGCTCGGGCACGGGCGCGATGGAAGCGGCCGTCGTCAACACGCTTTCCGCCGGCGACACGGTGGCGGTGGTGGTGGCGGGCAAGTTCGGCGAGCGCTGGCTGGAGATCTGCAAGGCCTTCGGCATCAACGTGGTGGAGCTGAAGGCGCCCTTCGGCGAGACGGTGCCGGCATCCGTGGTGGCGGAGACCCTGAAGAAGCAGCCCACCATCGCGGCCGTGCTCACGCAGCACAGCGAGTCCTCCACGGGCGTGCTCCACGACGTGCGCGGCTACGCCGCGGTCACCCGCGGCACGAATGCCATCCTCATCGCGGACGCGGTGTCCAGCCTCGGCATCGCGAATCTGGAGATGGACGCGTGGGGTGTGGACGTCGTGGTGTCGGGCTCGCAGAAGGGTCTGATGCTGCCGCCCGGCCTCGCCTTCTGCGCGGTGGGCGACAAGGCATGGGCAAAGGTCAAGACGTCCACCCTGCCCAAGTACTATTTCGACCTCGCGGCGGAGCGCAAGACGGTGTCGAAGAACGAGGCGCACTTCACGCCCGCGGTGTCGATCGTCGTCGGGCTGCGCGAAGTCCTGCGCATGCTCGAAAAGGAAGGGCTGCCCAACGTCTTCAAACGCCACGACCGCCTTGCCCGCGCCACGCGCGCGGGGGTGGAAGCGCTCGGACTGTCGCTCTTCGCCAAGGCCAACCCGAGCCCGGCCCTCACGGCCGTGGTGGCGCCGCCGGGCGTGGACAGCGAGAAGATCGTGTCCACCTTCTCGACCTCGCACAACATCACCATCGCGGGCGGGCAGGGGGAGATGAAGGGCAAGATCTTCCGCCTCGGCCACATGGGCTACGCCGCCGAGTTCGACACCATCGCAGCGCTCGCCGCCCTCGAGCAGGTGCTCGCCGAGCTCGGCCACCCCGTGGACTTCGGCGCCGGCGTGCGCGGCGCGCAGAAGGTGTTCGCCGACAAGTCGTGAAGCGCGTTCTCGTCACCGACTCGCTCCAGACGGTCGGTGTCGAGGCCCTCCGCAAGCACGGCCTCGATGTAGACGTGGTCGGTACGCTGTCCGAGGCCGACCTCGTCGCGCGTATCGGCGGGTACGAGGGTCTCATCGTTCGCAGCGCCACCAAGGTCACCAGCGCCGTGCTACAAGCGGGCGCGCGCCTGGAGGTGATCGGGCGCGCGGGCGCGGGCGTGGACACCATCGACGTGGAGGCCGCCACCGAGCGCGGTGTGGTGGTGATGAACACGCCCGGCGGCAACACCACCGCCGTCGCCGAGCACACGATGGCCTTGCTGCTCGCCCTCGCCCGCCGCATCCCCGCCGCCGACGCCTCGCTCAAGGCGGGGCGCTGGGAGAAGAGCGCGCTGCAGGGCGTCGAGCTCTTCGGCAAGGTGTTCGGCCTGCTCGGGCTCGGCCGCATCGGCGGCGAGGTGGCGCGGCGTGCCCTCGGCTTCCGCATGCAGGTGATCGCCTACGACCCCTATCTCACCCGTGAGGCGGCGGAGCGCCTCGGCGTGGAGAGCGTGGAGATGGACGAGCTCTTCGCGCGCGCCGACTTCATCTCCATTCACACGCCGCTCACGGTTGAGACCCGGCACCTGATCGGCGACGCCGAGCTGGCAAGCATGAAGCCGGGCGTGCGGCTGATCAACTGCGCGCGCGGCGGAATCATCGAGGAGCAGGCGCTCGCGCGCGCCATCGAGGCGGGCCGCGTGGCGGGCGCCGCGCTGGACGTCTTCGAGCAGGAGCCACCGCCGAAGGACCACGAGCTGCTGCGCCTGCCCCAGGTCATCGTCACGCCGCACCTCGGCGCCGCTACCGACGAGGCGCAGACGGCGGTGGCGCTGGCCATCGCCGACCAGGTGGCGGACGCGCTCGTGCGCGGCGTGGTGGCCAACGCGGTCAACCTGCCGTCCATGGACGCGGAGACGCTGAAGGAGCAGGCGCCCTACGCCGCCCTCGCCGCCGCCATGGGCCGCTTCCTCGCGCAGATGGCGGACGGTCGCATGGCCGAGGTGCGGCTGACCTACGCGGGGGAGGTGACGACGCGGCCCACCTCCGGCCTCACGCTCGCCTTCGTGCGTGGCCTGCTCGGCGGCATCCTCGAAGAGCACGTCACGGACGTCAACGCGATGCTCATCGCCAAGGCGCGCGGCTTGCGCGTGACCGAGACCACGACCAGCGACAGCGCCGACTATGCGAGCCTGCTCACCGCCGAGCTGCGCACGGACCGGGCCACGTCGTCGGTGGCGGGCGCGCTCTTCAACCGCCGCGAGCCCCGCTTCGTGCGCATCGACGGCTATTCGCTGGAGGCGGTCCCGCAGGGCTGGATGCTGGTCTTCGCCAACCTCGACGTGCCCGGCGTCATCGGCCGCATCGGCACCCTCTGCGGCCGGCACCAGATCAACATCGCCGGCATGCAGCTCGGCCGCGAACGCCGCGGCGGCCGCGCCGTGTCCATCCTGAACCTCGACGACCCCATGCCCCCCGCCGCCCTGGAAGAGCTCCGCGCCATGCCCGACATCGTGTCGGCAAGGCTCGTGAAGCTCTAACCGACGACCGGCACGCACGTCGCCGACCGAACGCCGACTGGGGGGTATGGGGGGCCATTTCGGGGCCCCCCATCTCTTTCAAGGAACTTGCAACAACCCATGCTGTAAACGGCTGTCCGCCGCCCGGCCGACACCGCGCCGGGGGGTTTGGGGGGCCCTTTCGAGGCCCCCCATGTAGAATAATCAGGTTGTGAAAGCGCTCAGGGTCTTCGTCATACGGCATGGGGAGACGGACTTCTCGCGCGAGCGGCGTTTTGCGGGCGCGCGGGATGTGCCCCTGAGCGCCCGTGGGCGGCTGCAGTCCGAAGCAGTGGCGGCGGCCCTGGCCGCGGAGCCGCTGGCGGCCGTGTACACCAGCCCGCTCGAGCGTGCCCGCGCCTCCGCCGAGCTCATCGCCAAGCCGCACGGCCTCGAGCCGCGCATCGCGCCCGTCTTCAGGGAGATGGCCTTCGGACAGTGGGAGGGCCTGCTCCACGACGAGCTGGCCGCGCGCTTGCCCTCCGACGCGACGGCGTGGCGCGAGAGCCCGCACCTGGCGGCGCCGCC
>CAYQQT010000455.1:0-3890 GCA_964419375.1 uncultured bacterium | reverse complement strand
CAGGCGCATTTAAGCCTGACCGAACCACCACGTACAGGCTCTTCTATCAGGATCGCCCTGGGCAAAGGGGCTATCCGCTGGACCTTTTGCCCTTCGGTGGCGTGGAGCAGCGTCCGAACGAGATTGCGTGGCCCCCGGACCTATCCGTCGTGATGAACGTGGCCGGGTACCGCGAGGCGCTTGCCGCATCTCAGGAGGTCCAAGCTGAACCCGGATTCCTCGTGCGCGTGGCATCGTTGCCAGCTCTAGCGATCTTGAAACTCTTTGCCTGGGCCGCCCGCGGCAGTGAGAATTCCAAAGATGCGCTCGATCTCGCGACATTGCTGCGGCAGTATAGTGCCGCGGGCAATGAGGACCGACTCTTCGGCGAAGAGCTGGGACTCCTTGAGGCAGTCGGTTACGACGTTGATCTAGCGGGCGCACGCCTCCTGGGCAAAGACGCGGCCAGGATCACCACGACCGCGACCCGCAAGTACGTCCTAGCATTACTCGACGATGCCGCGCGTTTGGACAGGCTGCATAGAGATGTAGCGAGAGCGTTTCGCGCCGCCGACGATTCTATCGCCGCGGCTGAAGTGTTGATCGCTCAGTTCAAAACTGGGTTCGCAGGTGCGACCCCTGCGGCGTGACGTGTCCCGCCGACACCGTCGAGTACCCGCGCGACAGTACCGTCGGTCGGCTCAAGGCGAGCGGGCTCACGCCGGTGCTGGCCGAGCAGAACGTGCGCTTCGTCAGCGAACTCGGCGACCGCGTCTACATCCTCGAGAGGGGCATGGTGCGCTACCAGGGCTCGATGGCGGAGTTCGTTGCCGACGCCGAGGTACGGCAGGCGTACCTGGCGGTGTGATCGTGGTGGCGGACCTAGCGGGATATCGAGGAGTGCCACGGCTATGCCGGGGCACTCCGAGCCGTCCCGGGGGGCTTGGGGGACGGCGACGGTGCGGCCGAGCGCTCAGCGGGTGCCGAGGTGGCCCACGATCGCGCGCTGGAACTCCAGGAAGGGGACGCTGAGCGGATCGCGCGGGCGCGGCAGCGCGATGCGCACCTCGGCAACGACCGTGCCCGGGTGCGGCGAGAGCACGATGACGCGGTCGGCGAGGTAGACGGCCTCGGCCACGTTGTGGGTGACGTAGAGCACGGTCTTCTTCGTCTGCGCCCAGACGTCCACGAGCAGCCGCTGCATCTCGTCGCGCGTGAGCGCGTCGAGCGCGGCGAACGGCTCG
The DNA here is from genome assembly GCA_964419375.1 of uncultured bacterium. Taxonomy (GTDB): domain Bacteria; phylum Methylomirabilota; class Methylomirabilia; order Rokubacteriales; family CSP1-6; genus JBBDXO01. The sequence goes on along the minus strand of CAYQQT010000455.1, from coordinate 2,667 downwards.
TCCATGAGCAGGACGGACGGGTTGTAGGCCAGCGCGCGGGCGATGGCCACGCGTGGTGACGATCGACGCCGAGGCTGGACTCGGCCACCTCAACCGTAAGGGCTGCACGCGAGGGATGTCCGCGACCGTAGTCGTCAGGCTCGCCAGGAACGACAGCGACGTCGGGTTCCGGTTCGGAATCGTCGTCGAGCCCGAGGGGTCCCTGCGTGCGCACATGCCATCCGGGCCCGAACGCAGCCTCCAGAACTTTGGCGGTTTTCACGATCGCCGTGTAGTGCGCGGCGCCCTGGGCTCGGCGACCATCAGCTCGCCACCGATCAGTTCGATGGCCTCGCCCGGCTGGAAGACGCCAAGGTCGATGAGACGCTCGTACTCGGCTCGGCTGAAGCGGCGCGTCCTGGTTTGGTAACTTGCCATCGCGCAATCGTATCGGCGGCGCACGGGCGGGTCAACGTCTGTGGATCAAGACGGTGTTTCGGGCTGTTACTCTTCGCGTCAGGCGTCAGTTCAGCTGCGAGCGACACTAGACGCGCTTCACACGCGGGAACAGCAGGCCCGTGGCCCCCGCAAGGATCGCCAGCGCCAGGCCGCTCGTGCCGAGCGCGATGCTGACGCCGAACAGCGAGGCGAGCGCGCCGATCTGCAGCTGCCCGAGGGGCGCCAGGCCGATCGCGACCACCCACGCGCCGCCGGCGCGTCCGCGCAGCTCCGTCGGCACGCTGAGCTGCAGGAGACTCTGGGCCTGGAGATCGGCCAGCGCGCCGGCCGCGTTCACGACAACCAGCACGATCACCACGCCCACGAAGCCCACCACGTACGGGGCGGCGCCGAGCACAACGAGGCTCACCCCGAACGTGACGAGGATCGCCAGGAACCGCGCGCCGCCGGCGGCGATGGCACCGCCGGCTGATGCCGCCGCGAGGCCGAGGATCCCGCCGACGGAGCGCGCCGCACTCAGGACGCCGAGCCCTTCCGGCCCGGTGTGGAGCACGTCGCGCGCCAGGCTCGGGAGCAGCGCCTGGTGCGCGAAGCCCAGGATCTCGGCGCCGGCCGTGAGCATCATCAGCACGAGCAGTATCGGGTCGCGTCGCACCGCCAAGAGAAAATCCAGCGTGCTGTGCCACACCGAGAGGGCGGGTGTCGAACGTACTCTCGTCGGCGGCGTCGCCGGCAGCAGCGCCATTGCACCCCCGAGAAAGCCCAGGCTGACGGCAAGGTAGGCGACGCCGGATCCGTAGTGCGCGATGACGGCGCCGATACCGAGGGATCCGAGCAGCCAGCCGGTGCGCATGACGACGCCGAGGACGGCGAAGCCGTTCATGAGGGCCGCGGGGCCGACGACATCGTGCGTGTAGCTCTGGCGTGCCGCGTGCTCCAGTGCTCGAAACACGCCGGCGGCCAACGTCAGCACCAGCACGTGGGCCAGGCTCAAGGTGCCCAACAGGGTGAAGCCGCCCAGCGTCGCCGTGGTCAGGGCCTGGCCGACGCCCGTCAGCATGAGCAGGCGATGACGTGGGAAGCGATCGGCCAACGCGCCTGCCGGCACGCCCACGAAGAAGAGTGGCAGCATCCGCATGCCCATCGCCGTGCCCACCATGAACGGTGAGTTCGTGAGCTCCAGCGTCAGCCACCCGAGCACGACGATCTCGCCCATCATGCCCACGGAGTTCAGCAGGACCGAGGCGCCAAGGTAGCGGAAGTCTCCGACGCGGAAGAGAGTGAGCGGGAAGATGGGCACCGTCAGCCGCGGGCGTGCCCGACACCGTGTATCCTTCTACGGACTTTCCGAACTGGCCCCCGAGCCTGTATATGCTGCTCGATGAGGCCGGTGGGACGGGGAGGCAGGACATGGCGGTCGAGGTGGCGGCAGCGCGCAGACTGTTCACGCGCGACGAGTACCACCGGATGGGCGAGGTGGGCATCCTCACACGCAGCGACCGCGTCGAGCTGATCCGGGGCGACATCATCAAGAAGTCGCCCCAGGGCCGACGGCACCGGGCGTTCATCGATAACTTGACCCACCTTCTGGACGCGGGCTTGGCCGGCCGCGCGATCGTATCGGTCCAGATGCCGATCGTGCTCGCGGACGACGCCGAGCCCGAACCCGACGTCCAGATCCTCCGTCGTCGCACGGTGCCCTACAAGGATCGCGAGGCTGACGCGGACGACGCCCTCCTGCTCATCGAGGTGGCGGAGCGCTCCCTGGCCTACAACCGCTCGACGAAGCTCAGACTCTACGCTGCAGCCGGGATCCCGGAATATTGGGTCGTGGACTGCGTCGCGGAGAGCATCGAGGTCCACCGCGCGCCCCACGCCGACGGCTATCGCGACGTCGCGCGTGTCGCCGGTCCAACGGCGACTGTTGTTCTACAGGCGTTCCCCGACGTCGCCCTGGCGCTCACCGACATTTTCGCCTAGTCACTGTCCCTCGTCGCTGCCACGTCGCCAGCCCTTCGCTGTCAGGCGACGCAGCCCGGTCCAGTAGGCCTCGTTGCCGTCGGTCTGCGGAGTGCCGGCTTTCAGCATATCGGCCATATGTTCAGTCAACACTGACGCGATCGCGTGAATGGCGTCGTGGCGATCGAGTCCTTCGGTTTGCAGGCGGTCGAGAACGCGACGAACCGGAAGCTCATCGCCCATGGCAACCTGGTTCTCGACAACGACGTG
>CAYQQT010000454.1:0-3925 GCA_964419375.1 uncultured bacterium | reverse complement strand
GGCGGCGTGAACACGCCGCGCTCGGTGATGATGCCGGCGATGAGCGTGGCCGGAGTGACGTCGAAGGCGGGATTGAACACGGGCGAAGCATCGGGTGCGGTCTGGGAGGTGCCGACGCGGCGAACCTCGAGGCCGTCCCGCTCCTCGATGGGGATGCGAGCGCCTGACGGCAGGGTGGGGTCGATCGTCGAGAAGGGCGCGGCGATGTAGAACGGCACGTTGTGATGCCGCGCGAGCACGGCCAGCGTGTAGGTGCCGATCTTGTTCGCCGTGTCCCCGTTCGCCGCGATGCGGTCGGCGCCCGTCACCACCAGGTCCACCTCGCCGCGCGCCATCACGGAGCCTGCCGCCACGTCGGCGATGAGGCGATGCGGAATGCCGTCCCGCACGCACTCCCACGCGGTGAGTCGCGAGCCCTGCATCACCGGCCGCGTCTCGTCCACCCACAGCATCGACAGCTTGCCCTGCGCGAACGCCGAGCGCACGACGCCGAGCGCGGTGCCGTAGCCGGCAGTCGCCAGCGCGCCCGCGTTGCAATGGGTGAGGATGCGGGCGTGGGCGGGCACGAGGGCGGCGCCGAAGTCACCGAGAGCGCGATTGGCGGCGATGTCTTCGCTCCGGATGGTGTGCGCTTCATCCAGCAGGCGCGTGCGCACGCTGGAGGCGGGCTCGTGGCGCACCTCGTTCAGCACGCGCCGCATGCGGTCGAGCGCCCAGAAGAGGTTGACGGCGGTCGGACGGGTGGCGGCCAGGCCCTTCAGCGCCGGCTCGAGGTCTGACGCCAGCTCGTCCCCGGTGGTCGCCGCGCTCTGCCGGGCAGCGAGCGCAACCCCGTACGCCGCCGCCACCCCGATGGCGGGCGCCCCGCGCACGACGAGAACGCGGATGGCGTCCGCGACGTCTTCCCAGCGCGCGTAGGTGCGCTCGATCTCCCGGCCGGGCAGCAGCGTCTGGTCCAGCAGCACGAGGCGCTCGTGCGACCACCGGACGGGCGCGATGGCGGGCGTCACAGGTCCAGCAGCCACCACCGCACGGCGGCGCGCTTCAGCGCCTCCAGAACATCGGCGTTCAGCTTGAAGTTGTACGCGCGCTCCTCGCCCTGCACCCGGCCGTCGACGCTGAGCCCCTGCTCGGTGAGACGGCCGTTCAGCCAGGCCCCGAACACGTGGTCGCCGAACAGCCGGCCGCCGAGGCGGAAGCCGTCGCGGTCGATCTTCACGTCGAGGTCGAGCGTGCTCTCGGCGCGCGGGCCGCTGTTGTGCTCGGCCACGGCGGGCGACGCTAGGAGAACGACGGCGACGCCGCAGAGCGCGATGATCCACGTCTTCATGGAGCTCCTCCCCGGTCCAGCAGTCGTCGCTTCATCTCGTCGAGCGTCAGCCCCGCCACGCGCACCGTCTTGTCGCGTCCGCGCTCGCCGTGCACCACGCTCACCGCCGAAGGCCGCACCCCGAGGGCGCCCGCGAGGAGGACGCCCACGGCGGTGTTCGCCGCTCCCTCCACCGGCGGCGCCGACACGCGCACGCTCAGCGTGCCGTCGGCGCGCCAGCCGACGATCTCGCTGCGCGCCGCCCGCGGCTGCACGCGCACTCTGAGCAGGCCGCCCTCACGCGGAGTCGGCGCCATCCGCGGCGTCCGCCTCGCGCTCGGCGACGACCATCCCCTGGTAGCGGGCCACGGTGGCGGCGACGTCCTCCACGAGATGGCGGCGCCGCCGCTTCAGCTCGTGGATCTCCACGCGGATGCGGCCCTCTTCCGCGCGCAACTCCTCCACCAGCTTCTCGCCCCGCAGCTCCGCCTCGCGCACGACCAGCTCCGCCTCGCGCCGGGCCCCCGCCTTCATCTCTTCCGCTAGCCGGTGCGTGGTCTGGAGCAAATCTTGTAGACTCTTCTCGCGCTCCACCACGCCCCGCTGTCGGTCTTCCTGGGCGGCCATCTGCTCCTTGAGGAGCGCGATCTCCTTGAGCATGGCCTCGAAGTCCTCGGCGACGTCGTCGAGATAGGCATCGACTTCCGTGGGGTCGTAGCCCTTGAACATCTTCGTCGAGAACCGCTGCTGGCGGATGTCGTGTGGGCTGATGCGCATCGAAGCCTCCGGCGTTCCTATCCGATCTCGGCGGCGACGCGGTAGATCACGGGGACGAGGAACTCCTTCAGGAAGTAGATCGCGAGCAGCACGACCATCGGCGAGAGGTCGAGCCCCATCTGAAAGGTGGGCAGGCGGCGGCGCACGGGCCGCAGCACCGGCTCCGTGACCCGGTACAGGAAGCGCACGATGGGGTTGTAGGGATCGGGATTGACCCACGTGAGCACCGCGCGCGCGATGATGATCCACATGTACGCGGAGAGCACGAGGTTGACGAGATTGGCGAGGGCGATCAGGAAGGAATTGGCCACGAACATCAGGCGGGGCCCCGCCCCAGCTCGCGCGAGCGGAGCGTGGCGCGCTCCACGGCGCGGATGAACGTGGTGCGGATGCCGCCCTCTTCCAGCGCCGCGATGCCGGCGATGGTGGTGCCGCCCGGGGAGCTCACCATGTCCTTGAGCGCACCCGGATGCACGCCCGTCTCGGCGATGAGGCGGGCGGCGCCGAGGACGGTCTGCGTGGCGAGGGTCATGGCGGTCACCCGATCGAGCCCCATCTTCACGCCGCCGTCGGCGAGCGACTCGATGACGATGGCCACGTAGGCGGGCCCCGAGCCCGACAGCCCCGTGACGGCGTCCATCAGCTCCTCCTCGAGCACGACGACGCGGCCCACCGCGGTGAAGATCTCCTGCGCGGTCTCGAGGTCGTCCGCCTCCAGCTCCTCCGAGCGCGCGATGGCGGTGGCGCCCTCGAGCACGAGGGCGGGTGTGTTCGGCATCACGCGGATGAGTCGCGGGTACTTGCCGAGCACGGCCTGGATGGTCGCCGTCGACACCCCCGCCGCGATGGACACGAGGAGCGGGCGGTTCGTGAGCGCGGGCATGATCTCGCGCAGCACCGGGGCCATGATCTGGGGCTTCACGGCGAGGATGACGACGTCCGCGCCCCGCACGAGCGCCGTGTTGTCGGCGGCGGCGCGCACGCCGTACTGCTGGGCGATCTGCTGCGCGCGCGCCGCGCGGCTGTCCGCGATGACGATGGCGTCGGCGGGCACCAGGTTGGATTTCACGAGGCCCTTGATGAGCGCCTCGCCCATGTTCCCCGCCCCCACGAAGCCGACCCTCTTGCCCTTGACGCTCATATGGCCCTCTCACGCGGCCCGAAGATGGCGGTCCCCACGCGCACCATGGTGGCCCCTTCCTCGATGGCCACCTCGTAGTCCGCGCTCATGCCCATGGACAGCTCGCGCAGCCCCTGCTTGACGGCGAGGGCGCGCAGCGTGCGGAACCAGCCGCGGGCATCGGCGGCGCGCTCCACCGGGGGCGGAATCGTCATCAGCCCTCGCACGCGCACGCCGCCGAGGCTGCCGATGACGTCGAGCGCCGTCTCCACCGCCTCCGGCGCCCACCCGCCCTTGGAGGCCTCGCCGCCCACGTTCACCTGGAGCAGCACGTCGACCGTGCGCCCCTGCGCCCGCGCGCGGCGGTCGCACTCGCGCGCGAGGTCGATGCGGTCCAGCGAGTGGATGACGTCGAACAGGCCGAGCGCGTCCTTGACCTTGTTCGTCTGCAGGTGGCCGATGAGGTGCCAGGGGACGGCACGGCCCAGGAGATCGATCTTCGTCCGCGCCTCCTGCACCCGATTCTCGCCGAGCGCGGGCACCCCCGCCGCGAGGGCCTGGCGGATAGAGGCGACGTCCACCGTCTTGGAGACGCCGATGAGCAGCACGTCGGCGGCGCGCCGCCCCGCCCGCTCGGCCGCGCGCGCGACGCGCTCACGCACGCGCTCGAGATTGCCTCCGATGTCCTGCATACCGGCACCGGCGATTCTAGCACGCGC
>CAYQQT010000453.1:0-3928 GCA_964419375.1 uncultured bacterium | reverse complement strand
CGCCCGTTCATCGTCATTCACGGCTCGCAGAAAGCCGTGGTGCCCGACGCCGCCACCTTGTGGGACCCGGTGTCGACGAAGGCGGAGGCTGACGACTACGCGGTCGCCAAAGCCCGGGAGTGGATCGACAAGCGCTTCTGAGGCGGGGGTATCATGACCTGAGGGGGGTGTGTCATATGCGTAAGGCCTGGATAGTGGCAGCGGTGCTGGTGATGCTGATGGGCGCGCAGGCAGGGGCCGAGCTCCTGACGCCGCTCATCGTGGGATGGGAGCAGTTCTTCAAGCTGGACTGGCAGGCCGATCAGCGCCGCGGCCAGCCCGTCGTCAGCGGCCACATCATGAACGACTGGGGCTTTCCCGCCCGCAACATCCAACTGCTCGTGGAAGGCCTGGACGGCAGCGGTAACGTGGTCGGCCAGCGCGTGTCCTGGCTTGGCAGCGAGCTCACGCCGGGCACGCGGGCCTACTTCGAGACGCCGGCGCCTCCGCCCGGACCGGCGGCCGCCTACCGCGTGAGCGTCTTCGCCTTCGACTGGGTCCAGGCCGGCGGCGGCAACAGGGACTAGTTGAATGGGGGGCCTCGAAGGGCCCCCCCAATCCCCCCGACGCTCGGCAGCACCCCGGCAAAGCCGTGGTGCTCCTCGATATCCGGCCTACTCGTCATAGGCTTTCTTCAGCGTCGCCACCACCGTGGGATCGGCGAGCGTGCTCGTCTCGCCGAGCGCGCGGCCTTCGGCGATGTCTCGCAGCAGTCGGCGCATGATCTTGCCGCTACGGGTCTTCGGTAGCTCGGCCGCGTAAATGATGTCGTCGGGGCGCGCAAGCGCCCCGATCTTCTTGGCCACGAACGCCTTGAGCTCGGCCTGCAGCTCCGGCGTCATCGTTCGCCCCTGCTTGAGCGTCACGAACGCCGAGATCGCCTGCCCCTTGATCTCGTGCGTCTTGCCGATCACCGCTGCCTCCGCCACCATCGGGTGCTCCACCAGCGAGGACTCCACTTCCATGGTGGACACGCGATGGCCGGAGACGTTCATGACGTCGTCGATGCGGCCGAGCAGCCAGAAGTAGCCGTCCTTGTCGCGCTTGGCGCCGTCGCCCGTGAAGTACATGCCGGGAATCTGGCTCCAGTACATCTGCTTGTACCGCTCGTTGTCCCCGTAGATCCCGCGCAGCATGCCCGGCCACGGCTTCTTCAGCACGAGGTACCCGGCTGTCGCGGGCTCGCCGCGGTCGTTGACGATGTCGGCCTCGATGCCCGGGAACGGAAAGGTCGCCGAGCCCGGCTTACAGACCGTGTAGCCGGGCAGCGGCGTGATGAGGATGTGGCCGGTCTCTGTCTGCCACCACGTGTCCACCACGGGACAGCGGCCGCCGCCGATCACCTTCCAGTACCAGACCCAGGCCTCCGGGTTGATCGGCTCGCCCACGCTGCCGAGCAGCCGGAGCGACCCCAGATCGCACCGCTTCGGGTACTCGTCGCCCCAGCGGACGAAGGTACGAATAGCCGTGGGCGCCGTGTACAGGATGCTCACGCCGTATTTCTCGATGATGCGCCAGAAACGATCCTTGTCCGGCCAGTCGGGCGTGCCCTCGTACATCACGACGGTGGCGCCGTTGGACAGGGGGCCGTACACCACGTACGAGTGTCCCGTTACCCAGCCGATATCCGCGGTGCACCAGAACGTGTCCTCCTCGCGGAGGTCGAAGATGTATTTCATCGTCGCGGTGACGCCCGTGAGGTAGCCGCCCGTCGTGTGCACGATGCCCTTGGGCTTGCCCGTGGAGCCGGAGGTGTAGAGCAAATAGAGCATGTCCTCGGCGTTCATCGCCGCCGGCTCGCAGTACGCGGGCGCGTCCTTCTGGTAATCCTCCCACCACACGTCGCGCCCTTCCGTCCAGGCCACCTCCTGCCCTGTGCGGCGCGCCACGACCACCGTGCGGACGGTGGGGCACTCCTTCACCGCGTCATCGGCATTCTTCTTCAGGGACACCTTGGCTCCACGACGATAGCCGCCGTCGGCGGTGATGAGCACCTTCGACCTGGCGTCGTTGATGCGGTCGCGCAGCGACTCCGGGGAGAAGCCACCGAAGACCACCGAGTGCGGCGCGCCGATGCGAGCGCAGGCGAGGATGGCCACCACCACTTCGGGGATCATCGGCATGTAGATGGTCACGATGTCGCCCTTCTTCACGCCGCCGCGCTTGAGCGCCGAGGCGAAGCGGTTCACCTCGCGGTACAGCTCCCAGTACGTGAGCGTCCGGCTGTCGCCTGGCTCCCCTTCCCACAGCAGCGCCGCCTTCTGGCGCCGCGGCCCTTGCACGTGGCGGTCGAGGCAGTTGACGGAGGCGTTGAGCTTGCCGCCGATGAACCACTTGACGAAGGGCGGCTTCCAGTCGAGCGCCTTCGTCCACGGCTTCATCCAGGAAAGCTCCTTGGCCTGCTTCTCCCAGAAGCGCACGGGGTTCCGCTTGGCCTCGGCGTGCAGCGAGCCGTCCTTGACGCGGGCCTTCTTCACGAAGTCCTTCGGGGGCGGAAACTTGCGCCCTTCCTTGAGCAGCACCTCGATGGGCTCGTCGCGTCCAGTGGCCTTGGGCATGGCGGTTCCTCGCAGTCGGGATGGTGGTGCCGGTGATCTTCCTACGGCGGGGATTCTAAACCAGAACCGTGGCTCAGGCGCGCCGTCGCCAGCCCAGGCGCTCGCGGGCGGCCTCCGCCCGGCGGCGCGCATCGTCGAGCGCCTCCACGAACACGGGATCGGGCAGCTCCTTAAGATTCACGCGGGCGGTGAGGCTGGCGGCATCCAGCGTGGCCCACGCGAGGACGGCGGCGACGGAAAGATCGCCGAGGGCGCTCTCGCGCGCGTCGTCCGTGGCGCCGTCGCAGAGCTCCAGCACGCGCGCGCTGGCGACCGCTGTCTCGACGGGGACCCGGGTCGCCTCGCGCATGGCCACCGCGACCGCCGCCGAGCGCTCCGCCTCCGGACGCCGGCGCGCGGCGATAACCTGCTCGAAGGCCACGGCATCACGCGCGGCGAGCTCCCACAGCCGGCGCCGGAGGTCGTCGGCCTCGGTCTCCACCGCGCTGAGCGCGGGGGACGGCGAGCGCTTGAGCGTGACGCGGCACACCATGGTGACGAGGGCGGCGGCGCAGGCTCCCGTGAGGGCAGCGGCGGCGCCACCGCCAGGCGCGGGCGCGCCGCTGGCAAGACGATCGAGGAAATCGCCGACGCTCTCCGCGGCCACGCCCGTCAGTGTACCTTTTGGCGTGGCGCGGAGAGCGTCGGCCGGGGGACCCTACAGGTACTGGCCCGTGGTGACGACGCGCTCGACGACGTTGGTCTTGACGGCCTTCACGTCCGTGACGACGAGCTTGATGGCGACGATGCGCTCGGCCTTCTTGCCCGCGATCTTCGCCCAGTCGTCCGGGTTGCTCGTGTTCGGCAGGTCTTCGTTCTCCTTGAACTCCTCGCGCACGGCGGCGAGGATGTCCTCGCTGTTCATGCCCTTCTCACCGCGATTGATGTAGCGCTTGACGGCGAGCTTCTTGGCGCGCCGCACGATGGACTCGATCATCGCGCCCGACGAGAAGTCCTTGAAGTAGAGGATCTCGCGCTCGCCGTTGGCGTAGGTGACCTCGAGGAACCGGTTGTCGTCGGTGGGGCTGTACATCGATTCCACCCCCGCCGCGATCATGGTGTCGACGGCGGCGGCGGCCGACCCCGCCGCCTCCCGCAGCTCGGAGTCGGCGATGGGCAGGTCGGCTGTCAGGTACTTGCGGAAGATCTCTACGGCCGCCTCCCGGTCGGGACGCTCGATCTTGATCTTCACGTCCAGCCGGCCCGGGCGCAGGATGGCGGGGTCGATGAGGTCCTGGCGGTTGGAGGCGCCGATGACGATGACGTTCCTGAGCCCCTCCACGCCGTCGATC
>CAYQQT010000452.1:0-3931 GCA_964419375.1 uncultured bacterium | reverse complement strand
CGCCGCCCACGGCCCTACCGCTCCGCCCCCGACGGCCGCCAGCATCAGCGTGCCCATGATGGCGCCGTAGTGACGTCCCTGAAAGATCTCCACAGCGATGGCGCCGATGACGGACGTGAGGCCGTAGCCGAGCACGCCCTGCGCGGCGACCATGAAGTACAGCAGCGCCGGCGTCGGCGCGTGACGCAGGACAAGCAGCGCCACGCCTGACCTTGGGACTCCGTGGCGCCATCGTGCCGCTCGGCATCCTCTGTCACAGATATCGAAGTCGGCCACCCAGACGATCTTCATGGCGACAGGGATTCTACAGCAGCTTCTCCGGCACGATGGGCAGCTCGCGGATGGCCAGCGTCAGGCAGGCGTGGATGCGCTTGCCCTCGACCAGGGTCGTGCCCCTCTGGACTCGGCGCCACCATACGCGTGGGCAACAGCTCCGTAACCGGCAACCGGGTGGGCGGCAACACCGTCGACGGAGCGCCGACGTCGGTCATCCCGCGCATGTAACGGCATCGGAGCGGACTCCGCGTTCTCGAACGAGAGCGCGGACGACACGGAATCGGAGATTTCCGCGGTGCGGGAGTCCCCGATTCCATTTGTGGGGCTCTCAGCGGGCTCCGCCGCCGAAGACTTCGGCGAAAGGCGCGCGCCGGTAGCCCGCCGGCGTCGCGAACTCGCGCTCGGCGATGTCCCGGCGCTCGGCCTTGATGACGGTGGACCTGCCGCTCGCCCCCCCGGCCCCGTAGTAGACGCTCCTGAGCGGCCACCCCTGCGCGTAGAGCTGCCGGTACTCCGCGCTGTTCTCGACCCCGCCAGCGGCCGGCTGCGCGCCGAGCATGCAGCCCATCATGCGGCCGAAGGTATCGGACACGCGCGCGGCGGCGAGCTCGCGCGCGACGGTCGCGTCCGAGGTGAGCCAGAGCTCCTCGTGCAGCTTGCCGTCGGCGAGCACACGGTACTTGCGCGTGGACCAGCCCGCGATCGTCTCCATTTGCGCGGTGCGCTCGACGGTGACGCGGACCTGGCCCGCGGGCCCACCCGCCGCCGTGGGCGGGCGCCCGGCGCCCTTCATGAGCGCCTGCAGCCGCTCGCGCTCGGCGGGCGAGAGATCCTTGAGCTGCTCTTCGAGGGCCTTGTCCATCCCCGCCATCGCGCCGCCCACCACCAGGCCCTTCACGTTCGCGCAGTACTCGTCGACGGTGCCTTCCCAGAACGTGCGCTGACCGGGGTTGGCCACCCAGAGACGCGCGCGCGTCATGTCGAGCATGAAGGTGGGAGCGTCCGGGCTCGTGGGCGCGATCTTGACGCGCCCGGCGGCGAGCAGCGTCTGGTCGCCGCTTTCGTCCACGAACATGAAGCCGCCGATGGCCGGCGCGGGGGCGACGACGAGGCCGAGCGCGAGGGCAAGTGCGGCCGCCCGTCGGAGCAGTGGGCGCATGATGCCCTCACCGCTTTCGAATGTAGTACCTCACCTGGTTGTCGCTCTTGACCTCGGCGATCTTCTCCGGCTTGCCGGCGAGGAACTCGTCGACGGCCTGCGTGCAGCCGGGCCACGGCGGATCGTTGTACTCGTCGATGAGCATGATGCCGCCCGCGCTCATGCGCGGGTAGAAGAACTCGAGACACTGCTTGTAGGACTCGTAGATCACGCAGTCGAGGTGCACGAAGCAGAAGCGCGCGCCGGCGTACTTCGGCAGCATGTCCTGAAAGTACCCCTGCACGAGGGTCACGGTCTCTGCCACATCGAAGTGTCGTACCCGCTCCGCCACCGCCGCGTACGACGTGTCGGAGAACCCGCCCACGCGCTTGCGATCGTCATGATCGCCGTCCAGGGCGGCATCGTGCGCCACCGTCTCGTTGAGGCCCTGGAACGAATCGAACCCCAGCACGCGCTTGTCGGGGGCGCGCCGGCGCACGAAGAGCGCCGTCGGGATCAGGGTGGACCCTTGCCACACTCCGCACTCGGCGAGATCCCCCGGAAGGGCGAGGGCGGGCTCCAGCAGGCGGAAGATGATCCGAATGTTGGAGGAGCCCTCGGTGCTCTCCTGCGCGTTGGGCTGCACGTTGGCGGGGACCTTCAGGTTGTGCAGCGTGGCGATCCGGCCCGGGCAGCGCTCGATGGGCAATCGCTTCACGAGCGGCCGCGTCCATGTCCTCAGAACATTCCCTGCCGTGCGCCTCAGCGTTGCCTGTGTGCTCACTCGTCCCTCCGTCGCCGTCCCAGGATCTTGCGCATCCATTTCGTGGGCCCGAAACCGCCGCCGTCATACGCGGCCGGGCGCGGGGCCTGCTCGTCGCAACCGGCCGCCACCTGCTGCAGCGTGCCGTAGCCCAGGTCCCGGATGTTGATGGTCAGGCCCAGGCGCGCTTCCACGCGGGCAATGACATCGACCCCCGCCAGCGAATCGCCCCCGAGTTCGAAGAAATTATCGTGAAGGCCGACGCCGCCGATGCCGAGCACCTCGCTCCACACCTCGGCGATGGCCACTTCCGTCGGCGTGCGCGGCGCCGCGAGCGGCGCCGACCCGCCGGGCTGTGCGAACGCGAGCGATTCGATGCCGAGCTTCTTCGCGAGGCCGATGCGCTGGATCTTCCCCGTGGGGCCCTTCGGAATCTGCTCGACGAACATCACCCGGCGCGGGACCTTCACGGGCGCCAGGCGGACGGAGGCGAACTCCCGCATCTCGCGCTCCGTGAGCGTCGTGCCCGGTCGCCGCACGATCACGGCGATGACGTCCTCGCCGAGCCGCGTGTCCGGCACCGCGCACGTCACCGCCTGGGCGACGGCCGGATGCGCGAGCAGCACCTGATCGACCTCGCCCGGAGAGATCTTCTCCCCCCCACGGTTGATGATCTCCTTGATCCGCCCCGAGATGAACAGGTAGCCGTCGGCGTCCACGAAGCCGACGTCGCCCGTCCGCAGCCAGCCTGCGTCGGGCCGCGCGGTCGTCACCCCGGCCCCGCGGATCGCGATCTCGCCCGGCTCGCCACGCGGCTGCGAGCGGCCGCCCTCGTCGAGGATCGCCACCTCGCACCCCGTGGGCAGCCCCACCGAGCCGGGCTTGCGGCGCCTCGGCGGCAAGGGGTTGCTCGCGATCTGATGCGAGGCCTCGGTCATTCCGTACGCCTCGATCACGGGCACCTCGAAGGCCCGCTCGAGTCCGCTCATCACGTCGGCGGGCAGCGGGGCCGAGCAGGAGCGGATGAAGCGCGGGCGACAGCGGGCGATGACGTCGCGGTTCACCGCGGCGCGAGCCAGCACCTCGTGGTGCATCGTCGGCACCGCCGTGTACCACGTGGGACGGAACTCCTCGAGCCATCCGAAGAACTGGGCCGGCGAGAAGCCCGGCGTGCACACCACGCTTCCACCGCCGGCCAGCGACGCCAGCAGCGCGCCCACGAGCCCGTGGATGTGGAAGAGCGGCATGACGTTCAGGCAGCGGTCGTCCTCGTCGAGGCGGAGCGTCGACTGGATGCCGGCCGCGGAGGCACAGAGGTTGGCGTGGGAGAGCGGGATCATCTTCGGGCGCGACGTGGTGCCGGAGGTGTGCAGCACGAGCGCCACCGCCTGCGGGTCGGTGAAGTCGTGCGGCGGCCCCGATGCATCGCCGTGCCCGTCGAGCGCGAACGTCCACGCGCCGGGCGCCTCACGCGCGGAAAGCTCGAGCACCGCGATGCCCCGCTTCCGCGCGACGCCGCGGACCGGCGAGTCGCCCTTCGAAGGGACGATCACCGCGCGCGCATCGAGATCCTCCAGGTAGAAATCCAGCTCGACGGACGTGAAGGCGGGGTTCAGCGGCGCGCACGCCGCCGCCGTGGCGGCCCCCAGGAAGGCGACGGCCATGGCGGGCCCGTTGGGCAGGACCACGGCCACCCGGTCCTCGCGGCCGACCCCGGCGCCGCGGAGGGGGGCGGCGATCGCCTGCACCTGCTC
>CAYQQT010000451.1:0-3934 GCA_964419375.1 uncultured bacterium | reverse complement strand
GCGTCCGTCACAGTGCCCACGACGTAGACATCCTCCACGCCCGGATGGGGCCGGGACGGGTGGCATACACGCGCGTCGCCCAGAATCCGCCGCGCGTCCCCCACATTCCGCCGCGGGCGCGCTGGAACAGCATCACGCTCGGCTGGGACGGGTCGTTGGGGTCCCACATCGTGAACTCGATGCCCTCCGGCGTGTCGCGGTACGCGTAGGCGATGGTGGTGTGGTTCAGCTCCGGCTTCGGCCAGTTCGAGATCAGGAGCTGCACGAGGCGGCCCTCGCGGATCTCGTGCGCGATCTCGCCCGCGATCCCTTCCTGATGACCGTCGGGGAGCGGCGCCCCCACCCGCCAGTTCGTCCAGTGCACGAAGGTCCAGAATCGCGCGGTCATCCCGCCCAGCCCCACCTTGACTGCCCGCTCCTGGGCGGCCGAGAACTCCCGCAACGTCGCGTAGCCGGGGATGACGACGCGCCGCTCGGGCGGCAGCGCCGGATCCCACGGGTGGTGGGCGGCCACCGCTTCCACCCGTTTGACGTACTCGTCGAAGGTGAGCCGCGGCGCGCGCGGGTCGAAGCGCGCGAAGTGGTGGAACTGCCGCACGGCGCGCGCCAGCACGAAGCAGTAGTTGGCGTAGTCGGCGTTGGGCGTGCGCGCGCGGATCTGGTTCGGAAAGGCAAAGGTGTCCGTGCTGAACCCGAAGTCCGTGACGGCGGCTGCCGCGTCGAGGGCGCCGGGGGACGGGAGCAGTGGAGCGGTAGCGCACGCCACGGTCAACAGCGCGACGCCGACAACGATCAGACCCTTCACATCGTTACCCTAAAGGCCGCCCCTGCTATCGTCAAGCGCGACGCGTCGGGCGCGCTTTCGCGTCCTGCGGCCCGCATTTTCACGCGCTGCCGGCGCGCTGCACGAGTTCGAACGCACCGCATGGCGCGCCCGGAACGCCCACGGGTCGCAAAAAGATGCGCACAGCTTATCCACATGTCCACAGATATCCACAGACGCCAGAATCGCACGATCTGGCGCGGGCTCACGAGGGGGGGACTGAGAAAGGCCGCTGAATTCGTCCACGGAACGCACATAGGAACTGTTTTGCCGCTAACCACGCGGAAAACGCGCGGTCGAATGCATCGCACGCCCATTCGACGCGAACAAACGAGACCTTGACGTGAATTCACGACGCTCTTAAGGTGTCCCGCGTGCGCAGCGAACTTCCCGCCGCAGTTGTTCGGTCAACCCCGACCGGCATTCTTTAAGAGGACGACGCAGCCATGGACGGTCGAAAACCGCTCGCGAAGGTCGAAGGCCGTCGGCGTATGCGACTGAGCGGAGTGACGGTGGCCTATCGCGGCACGCCGAACCTCGACGATTGGGTGGCGTATATCGCGACCGGGACCAAGTCGAAGAAGCTGATCCTTGCCGACCATTCGTCGGAGCGGAAGGTGAAAGGGCTTCTGACACGCCTGTCAACGCTGTCGAAGAAGGAAATCGAGAAGATCGCGAAAGGCTGAGGCTACAGCTCCAGCGGCTCCGTCGTCGCCACCCGGCTCGGGTCTTCCCGCCAGACGGCGGGGTCGGCGTCCACGAACAACTCCAACCCGTTGCCGTCCGGATCGTTCAGGTAGATCGACTGGCTCACGCGATGCTCACGCAGGGCCAGGATTTCCACCCCGTGGGCATCCAGATGCGCCTTGGCGGCCCGCAGCGCCTCGAGGTCGTCGCCGATCTTCAAGGCGACGTGATAAAGGCCCACCGCGCCGCGATCGGGAAGTGCCGCGCCCGCGCCGACCTCGAGCACCGCGAGGTCGTGGTGATTGTCCCCGGCGGAGAAGAACGCCATCTTGGCGCCCAGGCGTCCGACTTCCTTGAGCCCGAGCACGTTGCCGTAGAACTGCACCGAGCGCTCGAGGTTCCGCACCTTGAGCACGACGTGGCCGACCCCCCGCACGTTGATCGCCATGGCTCAGATGATACCCCGTTCGGCCAGGCTCACAAACCGTCCCCTGCCGATGACGACGTGGTCGTGCACGCGCAGGTCGAGCAGCCGCGCGCACTCCGAGAGCTGCCGCGTGAGGCGAATGTCCTCGCGGCTGGGCGTGGGATCGCCGCTCGGATGGTTGTGGAGCAGAATGACCGAGGCCGCGGATTCGAGGATGGCCGGCTTGAAGACCTCGCGCGGATGCACCAGGCTCGCCGACAGCGTGCCTTCGGACACCACGAGGTCGCGGAGAAGGCCGTTCTGGGCGTCCAGGAGCGCAACTCGGAAGACCTCGCGGCTGAGATCCTCCATGAGCGGTCCGAACGCCGCGTAGACCTCTGCCGGGCTCGACAGGATGATACGCGCGCCGGGGATGCGCGCGCGCAGTCGACGGGTGAGCTCGAAGGCGGACACGAGGCGCGCCGCCTTGGCGCGTCCCACGCCGGGCATGCGTGCCAGCTCGGTGAGCTCGCGGCCCGCGACATCCGCGAGCGAGCCGTACGCTGCTAGCATTTCGCGGGCCACCTCGACGGCATTCTTGCCGCGCCGGCCGGAGCCGAGCTGCAGCGCGAGCAGCTCGGCATCGGCGAGCGCGGTAGGACCATTCCAGTACAGCCGCTCGCGCGGCCGATCGTTTTTGGGCCACTCCCCTCGCCGCGACTCCTCCGCCATGCCGCGTAGTACACCGGGTTTCGCCTCCCCGGTAAATTCCCAATATCGGATACGCCTCAGGGTCGGCGGATCGTGATCGTGCGCGGCTCGTCTCCAACGCCGTCGATGTGGACATGGATCGCGCGCTCCGGCAGCAGCGACGCCGCGCGATCCGCCCACTCCACGACCGTCACCCCGTCGCCGTCGAAGAGCTCCAGCAACCCGAGATCGATCAGCTCCGTCGCACGCGCCGTGCGGTAGGCGTCAACGTGGTGCACCGGCACCCGCCCGCGATACTCGTTGATCAACACGAACGTCGGACTCGTGGCCCGCGTCTCGACGCCCAGGCCGCGGGTCAGCCCCTGCACGAAGCACGTCTTGCCCGCGCCCAGCTCTCCCGTGAGCGCGACGACGTCTCCGGCCCCGAGCGTGGCGGCAAGTCGCTCGCCCGCTGTCGCCGTTTCCTCCGGCGATGCGGTCACTTCGCTGCGCGCGTTGCTCATGAACGACAAACGCCAGACCGCCGGCCGTTCGACTCATGAACGATGCTACCCGGCATCGGTGAGATGGCGGAACGCTTCGGGCAGCGCGTCGATGACGTCGCTGGCGATCAGGGACTCTTCCCCCACGCGCGCGGCGGCGCGGTCGCCGGCGCTGCCGTGCAGGTAGACGGCCGCGTGCATCGCGGCTCCGGGATCCATCCCGCGCGCGAGGAACGCGCCGAGGATGCCCGTGAGAACGTCGCCGGTGCCGCCACTGGCCATGCCTGGATTCCCGGTCGGGTTCAAGAACACGCGGCCGTCGGGATCGCCGATGACGCTCGCCGCGCCCTTCAGCACGACGTGGACGCCGTAGGTCGTCGCCATGCGGCGTACCGTTCCGACGCGGTCGCGCTCGACGTCAGCGATGGTGGCGCCGAGCATGCGGGCCATCTCGCCGGGGTGCGGCGTCAAGCACCGCGCGGCCGTCGGCCCGCGCAGATCGTCGAGATGGCCGGCGAGTGCGGTGAGGGCGTCCGCGTCGAGGACCAGAGGACGCCGCAGCTCGCGCGCGAGCGCACGCACGAGCGCGCGCGTGTCCTCGTCGAGGCCGAGCCCCGGCCCCACCGCCACCGCCTGGCGCGTCTCCGCCAGCTCGACGATGGCGTCCTTGGCCTTGGACGCGATGGAGCGCGCCGCTGTCTCGGCGAGCGGCTCGCTCATGGCTTCCACGATGAGCGAGGCGACCACGAGCTGCACGCTGGAGGCGGTGGCGACGGTGACGAGGCCGGCGCCGGCGCGCATGGCGGCGCGCGCGGCGAGGGCGGC
>CAYQQT010000450.1:0-3943 GCA_964419375.1 uncultured bacterium | reverse complement strand
GCCGGCGCCGCGTCCGCCCGCCGGCGGCCACGAGGCGCACGGCACGCCGCCCGGGTGGACGTTCACGCTGCCGAAGGGTGATCCCGCAAGGGACGCGCCGCCTTCGAGAAGTTCGAGTGCTTCAAGTGTCACGAGGTGAAGGGTGAGAAGTTCCCGGCGCCGAGCGACAAGACCAACGCGGGTCCGGAGCTGTCGCACATGAGCGCCCTCCATCCTCCAGAGTTCTTCGCGGAGCCGATCGTCAATCCACGCGCCGTCCTCGACCGCGTCTACGCGGCGCCCGACGGATCGTCGAAGATGCCGTCGTTCAACGATTCGATGACGGGGCAGGATTTGGTTGACCTCGTCGCGTATCTGAGCGGGCTCAAGGTTCCTGGCGCCGGCAGCGGCGGGCACAAACACTAGTCGCGCGCGGCGGCAACTTCATCCGTGGGTGCCGCCGGATGCGGATGGGGGCTTCGGAGTCCCAGGACCACGTGGATGGTGGCCGCCTCGGGGCGGGGGCGGCTGGGCTCCATCTCCACGCCTTGTACGGTACTGGTGAGAGGGAAACGAGTCCTGGGACCCCGAAGCCCCCATCCGCGTCCGGCGACATCGCGACGTTGAGCTCGAGATCACGCCGATATGATGCTCGGCATCGCCTTGGCCGTCTGATGGTTCGACCAGTCAGTCTGCGGGCGCGGTCTCTGGGGGCGTTTACTTCGTCGGGGCGATGAGGGCGATCGGCGTGTTGGGGTGGGTGGGGCGGGGGGTGCGGTTTACCAGGTAGATGCCGAGGGCGACGAAGGCCATCGCGACGGCGAGGGCGATCGTGATCTGCTCGGACAGGAAGAGGCTGCCGGCCACCATCCCGAAGAGGGGTGTGAAGAAGGAGAAGGCGGCGAGGTGCGATGCCGGGTAGCGCGACAGCAGCCAGTACCACGTCAGGTAGCTCGCGAAGGCCACCACCACGATCTGGTAGACGAGCGCGCCCACCACGAGCGGCGTGGCGGCGGTGACGCCCGTCTCGCCGACGGCGGCCGAGAGCGGCAGCAGAATAAGGGCGGAGCCGACGAGCTGGTAGAAGAGCGTCTTGTTCGGGCTGAGCGTGGCGTGACGGCTGGCCTTGATGACGACGGTGGTCGCGCCCCACAGGATGGCGGCTCCCAGCTCCATCGTGTCGCCGACGAGCTCGCGCCGCGTGGGCAGCCGCAGGCCATCGCCGAACGCGATGGCGATGCCCACGAACGCGCACGCCAGTCCCAGCACTTTGAGACGGCTCAGCCGCTCGCCTGGCACGAAGAGGTGGGCGCCGATGGCCACCACGAACGGCGACAGATACAGGAACAGCACGCAGCGCGATGCCGTGGTGTAGGTCAGTCCCCAGTAGATCAGCACGAATTCCGCCGCGAAGAGGACGGCGATGAGCGTGCCGTGGCCGAGCGTGCCGTCGCGCTGGAAGAGCGGCACGCCGCGCGCCCGCGACCAGCCCCACAGGAGAAGCGCGGCGCCGGCGGAGCGGAGGCCGGCCTGAAGGAGCGGCGAGATGCCGCGGTTGGAGATCTTAATCGACACCTGCGTCATGCCCCAGATGGCGCACAGCAACAGCAGCACGGCCATCGCCGTGAGCTCGAGCCGCGGAGCGTCCCGGGTTCCCCGGGACGCTCCCACGCTCACAGACGTCTGGGGGGCCATGTCGGGGCCCCCCACGCTCACAGACGTGTGGGGGGCCATGTCGGGGCCCCCCACGCTAAAGGACGCTGCGCACCGCGGTCGCGATGTCGTCCTGGCTCGGGATGGTGGCGCGCTCGAGGTTGTCGTTGTACGGCATCGGCACCGCGCGCGCGGCCACGCGAACGATGGGCGCGTCGAGATAATCGAGCGCCTTCTCGGCGACGAGGGCGGCCACCTCGGCGCCGAAGCCCCCGCGCTTGACGGCCTCGTGCGCGATCACGAGCCGCCCGGTCTTGCGCACCGAGGCCAGGATCGTCTCCTCGTCGAGCGGCACCAGCGTGCGCGGGTCGATCACCTCCACGCTGATGCCGTCCTTCTCCAGCTCCGCGGCGGCGGCGAGCGCGCGCTGCACCATCGCCTGCGTGGCGACGACGGTGACGTCCGTGCCCGCGCGCTTGACGTCGGCGACGCCCAGGGCAATCGCGTACGGCGCCTCCGGCACCGCGCCCTTCGTGGAATAGAGCACCTTGTGCTCGAGAAAGATGACGGGGTTGTCGTCGCGGATGGCGGCGGTCAACAGTCCCTTGGCGTCGTACGGAGTGGACGGCGCCACCACGACGAGCCCGGGCACGTGCGTGAACCACGCTTCCAGGCTTTGCGAGTGCTGCGCGGCGAGGCGGATGCCGCCGCCCTGGGGGCCGCGGATGACGAGAGGCACGGTGGGCCCGCCGCCCAGCATGTAGCGGAACTTCGCCGCCTGGTTGACGACCTGGTCCATGGTCATGGCGACGAAGTCGAAGATCTGCAGCTCCACCACCGGGCGCATGCCGGCCACGGCGGCGCCCACGCCCGCGCCCACGAAGGTCGCCTCCGAGATCGGCGTGTCGCGCACGCGGTCGACGCCGAACGTGTCGCGGAGGCCGCGGGTGACGCCGAAGATGCCGCCGATGAGCCCCACGTCCTCGCCCATGACGAACACACGCGCGTCGCGCTCCATCTCCTGGCGCAGCGCTTCGTTGAGCGCCTCCGCCATCGTGATCTCCCGCGCGCCCGGCGGCGGGGGCGCGGGCGCCTTGGGCGCGTGCGGGGCGTACACGGACGACTCCATGAGGGCCACGGTGGGCTCGGGGCTCGCGGTGGCGAAGGCGACGGCCTCGTCGAGCGCGATCTCGACCTCTTCGTCGAGGTCCTTGAGGCGCAGGGTGGTGAGCGTCTTGCCGTCCACGAGCCCGCGCGCGAAGCGCGCGATGGGATCGCGCTCGATCCAGTCGCGCTCTTCCTCCTTCGTGCGGTAGTCGGGCAGGTTGGCGCGCATGGAGTGGCCGCCCCAACGGTAGGTGACGGCCTCGATGAGCGTCGGTCCTTCGCCGGCGCGCGCGCGGGCCACCGCGGTCTGCGCCGCCTCGTACACGGCGAGGACGTCGTTACCGTCCACGCGTACGCCGGGCACGCCGTAGCCGGCGGCGCGCCCGGCGATGGAGGGGCCGGCGGTCGTGCGCGACGACGCCGTGGACAGCGCGTAATGGTTGTTCTCGCACAGGAAGATCACCGGCAGCTTCCACACCGCGGCGAGGTTCAACGCCTCGTGCACGACGCCCTGGTTGGCGCCCCCGTCGCCGAAGAAGGTGACCACGACGCGATCGCTGCCACGCAGCCGGGCGGCGAGGGCGGCGCCACAGCCAATGGGGAGACCGGCGGCGACGATCCCGTTGCAGCCCAGGATGTTGAGGTCGAGGGCGGCGATATGCATGGAGCCGCCGAGCCCGCGGCAGTAGCCGTCGACGCGCCCCATCAGCTCGGCCATCATCCGGTCCACGCGCGCGCCCTTCGCGATGCAGTGGCCGTGACCGCGATGGTTGCCGACGATGTAATCGTCCTCGCGCAGGGTGGCGCACACGCCGGAGGCCACCGCTTCCTGGCCCACGTAGCTGTGCGCGGTGCCTTTCACGAGCCCGGAGGTGAACAGCTCCGCCGTTTTTTCATCGAAGCGGCGGATCTTCACCATGGTGGAGTACAGACTCTCGAGCCGCTCACCCTCGAGCTTCATGACGATCCCTCCGCGCGTTTAATCGACAATGCTTCCGGCCGGCGCGCCTGAGAGTGTACATCCAGCCTCCCGCGCGCGCGGAGACCTGGCAGGCTGCTAAAAACGCGCAGGGCGCTTCCCCCTACGGGGATCACGAGGCGCGACAAAAATGTCCAGATCCCAGGAGCCTGTCGGAATATCGAGGAGCACCACGGCTTTGCCGGGGTGCTGCCGAGCGCTTGGGGGGCTTGGGGGGCCCTTCGA
>CAYQQT010000449.1:0-3950 GCA_964419375.1 uncultured bacterium | reverse complement strand
CGGACGACGTCTGACGCGACTACGGAAGCAGTCGGATGAGGGCCTCGGGGATCACTGAGCCGATCTCCCAGCATTCTTCGCCGGCTTTGGCGAAGGCGGGCAGCACCTGGTGGGCGCGGTCGGCGGCGATTGAGAACAGGAGACCGCCGGAGGTTTCGGCTTCGCTGGCGAGCGAGGCGAGCACGGCGGGGACGCCGGGATCGATCTGGAGGCGGGCGCCGAAGATGGTGTCGATGTGGCGGCGGTTGCGCTTCATGCCGCCGCTCCAGTGGCCCGCCTCGGCGAGCGCGCGGGCGCCGGGCAGGACCGGCAGGCGCGAGGTGGTGACGACGACGCCGGCGCCGGAGGCCTCGATCATCTCGCCCGCGTGGCCGAGGAGACCGAAGCCCGTGATGTCCGTGGCACCCGTCGCGCCGAGATCGCGCGCCACACGCGCCGCCACGCGGTTCAATCGCAGCATGCTGCGGACGGCGGCCTCCAGTGCCTCCGGCGCCGCCTGCTCCGCCTTGGCCGCCGTCGTGACCACGCCGGTGCCGAGCGGCTTGGACAGGAAGAGGCGGTCCCCCGGGCGCAGGCCGCCCTTGATGAGCACGCGATCAGGATGGACGCGGCCGGTCACGCAGAGCCCGTACTTCGGCTCGGGATCGACGACGGTGTGACCGCCCGCGATCATGCCGCCCGCCTCCGCCACCTTGTCGGCCCCACCGCGAAATACCTCGGCGATCAACGCGCGATCGAAGTCTTTCGGGAAGCCGGCCACCGCGAGGGCGAACATCACCTCGCCTCCCATCGCGTACACGTCGGACATCGCGTTGACGGCGGCCACCGCGCCCCACGTGTAGGCGTCGTCGACAACGGGCGGGAAGAAGTCCACCGTGCTCACGATGGCGACGTCGTCACTGACCCGGTAGACGGCGGCGTCATCCGCCGCGTCGAGACCGACCAGCAGGTTGCGCTCCACCTCGCTCCCCGCTGCCGGCGGCCGCTTGAGCGCGGCCAGCACCTCCTGGAGATCTCCAGGAGCCATCTTGGACGCTCAGCCAGCGCAGGACGCGTAGGAGGTGAGCCTGACCTGCTTGCCGCTGCGCAGCTTGCCGAAGAGGGTCATAGGGTTACGACGTCGCGTGCGCGGAATGCGATTCGATGAATTCGAGAAATGCCTGCGCGAGGGGGGAACGGGTACGCTCGCGGGAGGTCACCAGGTGGAACGCGCGCCGGATGTCGAGGCCGGTGATGCCCACGCACGTGAGCAGCCCCGCCCGGCACTCGTCGACGACCGCCCGCCGCGAGATCAGCGACACGCCTACGCCCGCCCGCACCGCCTGCTTGATGGCCTGCGTGGAGCCCATCTCGCCCACGATCCGGAAGGCGCCGAAGGTGAGCCCGTGCGCCGCGAGCGCGCGCTCCACGGCCTCACGCGAGCCCGAGCCGCGCTCGCGCAGGAGGAGGGGCTCGCCTCTCAGATCGTCGACGGTGACGCTGGGACGGCGGGCCCACGGATGCCCGGCGGGCACCGCGATGACGATGTCGTCGTCCATGAGCGCGCGCGCCTCCAGGGATTTCGAGACGGGCGGCGCGCCCACCACGCCCACCTCCACGCGCCCCTCGTCCACCCACTCGCTCACCTGGCGGCTGGAGCCGATGAGAAGGGAGATCGAGATGTCCGGATACTTCGACTTGAAGCTGCCCACGAGCGCGGGCAGAACGTACTCGCCGGGGATCGTGCTGCCGCCCACGATCAGCTCGCCGCTCATGCTGCCCTGGAACTGGTCGATCGCCTGGCGCGCCTCCCGCGCGAGCGACAGCATCCGCAGCGCGTAGGACAGCAAGATGTGGCCGGCGGGAGTGGCGGTGGCGCCGCGCCCGAGGCGGTCGAGGAGGGCGACGCCCAGCTCGTCCTCGAGCGCGCGCACGTGCTCGGAGACCGTGGGCTGCGTGAGGGAGAGCGCCTGGGCCGCGCGCGAGAAGCTGCCGAGCTCGGCCACCTTGGCGAACACTTCGAGACGGCGCAGGTCCATCGTCAGCCGGAACGACGAAGGGCCCTTGCGGGCCCTTCGCGATAGTCAGGAGTGGTCACGGAGCGTCCGCGCTGCTCAGTGGCAACCGCACCCGCCGCCACCACAGCATCCGCCGCCACCCGCCGGCATCGAGGTGGCGAACCCGCCGTCGCTCTTGAGGCCGAAGACGGACAGCTTGCGCGTGATGTCGGCGCTGGCGCAGGAGGGACAGGCCACGGCCGTCGAAGCGCCGGCCACGTACTTCTCGAAGTCCTTGCTGCAGCCTCGACAGCGGTACTCGTAGATCGGCATCGGCTACTGACCGCCGCGCTGGACGTAGCTCTTGACGAACTCCTCGGCATTCTCCTCGAGAATGTCGTCGATCTCGTCCAGCAGCTTGTCGATATCTTCCTTGATCTTCTTGCCCTTCTTGGCGATCTCCGGGCTCGCCGATGCACCCTCGCCACCCTCAGCGGGCTTGCTCGGCCGCGTTTCCTTCTTTTTCTGCTCTGCCATGTTGCCCTCCTGACCGTGGCGGAACTCGACCGTGACCTGACTAGGCTCATTCTAGCATCCAGCAAGATCTTTGCCGCCCGGCTTTGTCGCGTAACCCCCGTCACGTCCGCCCCTCACGCCCTGCGAAAGTGTTTACTCAAACTGAGCGTCTGGTGCTGGTACGACGACCCCAGCCCCACGCCATACACGCGATCCGGCCGGCCTCGCAACCGCTCGAACCACACTTTGAACGATGTCTGGCCGTCATAGACCATGAAGGGCACCTCCCGCGCCCTCACCTCCATAACGACCTTGGTGCCCAGAATGCTCCCGTCCCCGAAACCGAACCCCGGATCGAAGAACCCCGCGTAATGGGTACGGATCTCGCCGGCGCCGGAGTCGTAGACGACCATCTCCGCCGCGAACTCGGGCGGCACCCGGATGCGCTCCTTGGAGACGAGAATGTAGAAACGGTTCGCCTCCAGGATGTAGCCGTCGCGGCTCGGCTGCTTAATGGGCTCCCAGAACTCCGCGGGGTCGTAGGCGCCCACTCGGGCGAGGTCCACCGCGGGTGGGTTGGGGTGCGCGCGATAGCCGATGATCCCGTCCGTCGTCCGGCCCGAGAGGTCGATGCCCATGCAGAGCCCGTCGTTGAACGCCACGCGTGCGGCGGCGATGGGCCGATCGTCGTCGTCGTAGAGCAGCGGCAGCTCGGCGTAGAGCGCGCGCAGGGCGGCGTCGGTCATCGTCGTCTCCCCGCACAGCAGCCGCAGCTGGTTCAGCGAAACGCCCGCCTGCACGCGCACGGGAAAGGACTGCGGCGACACCTCGAGATAGAGCGGGCCTGCGTAGCCGGCGCTCACCTCGTCGAAGCGCGGCGTGCGGTCGGTGATGACGCGCGTGAAGATGTCGAGCCGGCCCGTGGTGCTCTTGGGATTGGAGCGGCCGCGCACGTGGGGCGGCAGCGCGAGCGATTCGAGCAGCGGCACGAGGTACACCGAGCCGCGCTGCAGCGTGACACCATGCTCGATCGACACCCGGTCGATGACGAGGTCCCCCGCGCCCTCCCGCAGGCGGCTCTCGACGGTCTCGCGCGCGGGCAGAAAGCTGGCCCGCAGCTGATAGGCCACCGGCCCCAATCTCAGATCCAGGCTCGACGGCTGGAACTGCTCGTCGCGCAGTGGCACGGCGGCGGCGATCCACCCGCGCCCGGCGGCCGCGCGAAGATCACGGTCGGCGAGCACGCCCGCGGCGTGATCGGCGCTGGTAACCGCGCTCATGCCGAGCTCCGTAGCACGGCGGCGCCCGTGGTGTCGACGGCAAAGGCGTGCGCGCGGCCCCGCATGCCGGCGACGAACAGCGCCGACTCCATCGCTGCGCTTACCGCGGCGGCGTCGCCCACCACCACCGCGAGCAGCGAGGTCCCCGCGCCGCTCAGCACGCAGCCGAGCGCGCCCG
>CAYQQT010000448.1:0-3968 GCA_964419375.1 uncultured bacterium | reverse complement strand
TGCGCTGGGTGGCGCTCGTGGTGGTGGTGGCGGTGGGCGCCACGCTGGTGGCGGTGACGCGATCGATCGCCCCGTGGGGCGATCCCGCCTCGGCGCCCTCGCGTCACGTGTCGCCGCGGTACATCACGGAGACGGTGGCGGAGACGGGCACGCCGAACGCGGTGACGTCCGTGCTCGCCGACTACCGAGGGTACGACACGCTCATCGAGACGGTGGTCATCTTCTCGTCGGGAGTGGGGGGCTGGCTGCTGCTGCGCCGGCGCCGGCCATGATCGAGCGCCATGACAGTCTCATCGTCGTCACGTTCGTGCGCGTCCTCGTTCCTCTCGTCCAGCTCTTTGCACTCTACGTCCTCGCCTACGGCCACTATGGACCGGGCGGCGGATTCCAGGCCGGCGTCCTGCTCGCGGCCACGTACATCCTGACGGCGCTGGCGCTGGGACGGGAGGCCTTCCAGCGGCGCGTGAACGAGCGCATCTGCATGGCGCTCGCCGCCGGCGGTGTGCTGCTGTACCTGACGACGGGTGTGGCGGGGATGTTCGGCGGCTCCACCTTTCTGGACTACTCGGTGCTGCCGCTGCCGGTGTCGCCGGTGAGGGCGCGCTACTTCGGGATCCTGTTCATCGAGACGGGGGTGGCCCTCGGGGTGGCGGCGACGCTCGTGCTGCTCTTCGCCCGTCTCGCCGACACGGAGCATCCGCTGTGAACTACCCCTACTGGGTGGCGATCGCGCTGTTGATGCTCGGGCTCTACACGATGATCGCGCACCGCAATCTCATGAAGAAGGTCGTCGGCATGACGATCTTCCAGACGGCGATCATCCTGTTCTTCCTGGTCACGAGCATCAAGCGCGGGGCGACGCTGCCCATCGTCTCTGCGGGCGCGGTGAGGGCGCAGGACTTCATGAACCCGCTCCCTCACGCGCTGATGCTGACGGCGATCGTCGTGATGGTGGCGACCTCCGGCGTCGCCTTCGCCATCCTCGTTCGTCTCCACGCGCGGTACGGAACGCTCGAGGAGGACGTGCTGGCGGAGCGGATGGCGGCGGAGACGGCGCCGGCCGACGACGACGCGGCCTTCTGATGCGCGCGCATCTGCCGATCCTGCCGCTGGTCATCTCCCTTGCCGGCGCGCTCGTCATCCCCGTCGTCGCTCTCGCCTCCCGTCGCCTCGCGTGGCCCCTCGCCGTCGCCGCCGCCCTCGGCGCCGCGTGGGCGGCCCTGGCCGGCGTGTGCGACGTGATCGTGCACGGCGCGAGTCACTATGCCGTGGGCGGATGGGCGCCGCCGTGGGGCATCGAGGTCGTGCTCGACCCGCTCAGCGCGTGGAGCGCCTCCGCGGTGGCGGGCGTGGCGTCGATGGCCCTGCTCGCCTCCGGACCGGCCGTGGATCGGCGCGAGCGCGACGGCGCTCCCGCCTTCTACACGCTCGCGCTCGTCGCGCTCACCGGGTTCCTCGGCATCATCGCCAGCGGCGACATGTTCAACGTCTTCGTCTTCCTCGAGATCGCCGCCATCGCCAGCTACGCGCTCGTGGCATCGGCGGGCGGGCCCTCGCTCGCGGCCGCCTTCCGGTACATCGTGCTGGGGACGGTGGGCGCCTCCTTCTACCTGCTCGGCGTGGGCCTGCTCTACGCGCTCACCGGCACCCTGAACATGGGGGATCTCGCGGCGCGGCTGCCGGAACACTCGGGGTCGCCCCTCTTCGTGGGTGGCGTGGTCTTCGTGGTGATCGGTCTCGCGATCAAGATGGGTCTCTTCCCTCTGCATGGCTGGCTGCCCGACGCCTATACGTATGCGCCGACCGCGGTGACGAGCCTCCTCGCGGGAGTGGCCACCAAGGCCGCCGCGTATGCGCTCGCGCGCATGGTGTGGTACGTCCTGCGCCCGCACGCGCTCCCGGTGACGACCGTCCTCGCGTGGACGGGCGCGATCGCCATCATCGTGGGCGGGGTGCTCGCGTTACGGCAGACGGATGCGCGCCGGCTGCTCGCGTACTCGAGCGTCAGCCAGCTCGGCTATATCGCGCTCGGCCTCGGCCTCGGCAACGCGGTGGGCCTGGCCGGCGCGTACCTGCACATCCTCAACCACGCCGTCATGAAGTCGATGTTGTTCATGGCGGTGGGCGCGGCGCTGTACCGCGGCGGACGCCCACACCTCACCGCACTCGGCCTCGGCCGCTCGATGCCGGTCACCGCCGCGTGCGCGGTCGTCGCCGCCCTCTCGCTCATCGGTCTGCCACCCACGGGCGGTTTCTTCTCGAAGTGGTACCTGCTGCAGGGCGCGCTGGAGGCGCGCGAGCCGGCGTTCGTCGGTGCCGTGCTCGCGGGCAGCCTGCTCGCCGTCGGGTACATGTACCGCCTCACGGAAGCGATCTGGGTGGGCGGCGTTGTCGATCATCCGCCCGCGGAAGCGCCGGCGAGCGTGCTGATCGGCCTCGTCGTGCTCGCGCTCGTCACCATCGCGGTCGGTCTCACCAGCGCGGTGCTGATGCGGACGGTCCTGCTACCCGCGACGTCGGGCGCCTTCTGATGCCGACCGCCTCCGCGCTCCCCGGCCTCGCGCTGCTGCCGGCCGCGCTCGCCATCCCCCTCATCGTCCTCGCGCGCCGCCGGCCGGTGCTGCGCGAGACGTGGAGCGTGCTCGCCGCCCTCGCGCAGACCGCCGTCGTGGCCGCCGTCCTCCCTTCGGTGCTCGCCGGCGCCGCGCCCACGTGGCGGCCGCTCGAGCTGGCGCCGGGGATCTTTCTCGAGCTGCGCGCGGACGCGCTCGGCACGCTGTTCGCGCTGGTGGCCTCCGCCCTCTGGGTGGCGACCACCATCTATTCGATCGGCTACACGCGAGCCGAGAGCGAGCAGCGCCTCACGCGGTATTTCGCGTCGTTCGCCCTCTGCCTTTTTGCGACCGTCGGCATCGCGTTCGCCGGGAATCTGCTCACGTTCTATTTTTTCTACGAGGTGCTGACCGTCGCGGGCTATCCGCTCGTGATTCACCGGCAAACGCCGGAGGCGCGGCAGGCGGGCCGCGTCTACCTGCTCTATACGCTCGGCGGCGGCGTGGCGTTGCTGGCCGCGGTGGCGTGGACGTTCTCGCTGACCGGGACCACCGACTTCGTCGCGGGCGGCATCGGCGCCCTCGCGGGCGCTTCCGCGCCCGTGCTCTGGGCTCTCTTCGGGCTGTTCTTCATCGGTTGCGGCGTCAAGGCGGCGGTGGTGCCGCTGCACACGTGGCTGCCCGTCGCGATGGTGGCGCCGACGCCGGTGAGCGCGCTGCTCCACGCGGTGGCCGTCGTGAAAGCGGGCGTCTTTGCCTTCGCGCGCGTCACCGGCTTCGTGTTCGGACCGGCACTCCTGCACGATATCGGCGCCGCCACGGCGCTGGTGTGGCTGGCGGCGGCCACCATCGTCCTCGCCTCCCTCGCCGCCCTCGTGCAGGACAATCTCAAGCGCCTCCTCGCCTTCTCGACGATCGGTCAGCTTTCGTACGTCGTGCTCGGAGTGGCCCTCGGCACTCCGGCCGCCTTCGCGGGCGGGGTCATGCACCTGGCCAGCCACGCGCTCCTGAAGATCACGCTGTTCTTTTGCGCCGGAGCCATCGCCGCCACCGCGCACCTCGATCGCGTGAGCCAGTTCACGGGCCTGGGCCGCCGGATGCCGCTCACGCTGGGCGCGTTCGCGGCGGCGGCCTTCATGCTCGCGGGCCTGCCCCCGGGCGTTGCCTTCGTGAGCAAGTGGCGGCTGCTGACGGGGGCCGTGGACGCGGGCTCGTGGGTGGCGGCGGGCGCGCTTCTCGCGAGCGCCGTGCTGAACATCGGCTACTTCGCGCCCATCGTCATCCGCGCCTTCGCGCCCGCCGCACCCGGGACGCCCAGCGAGGTGCACGAAGCGCGGCCCGCGATGCTGGTGCCACTGCTCTGCACGGCCGCGGCCGGGCTCGCGCTTGGACTGGCGCCGGACGCGGGCGGCTGGC
>CAYQQT010000447.1:0-3972 GCA_964419375.1 uncultured bacterium | reverse complement strand
CTTCCCTTTCTTCGCACCGCTGTTCATGCGTGGCAGCGAGTGGGACGTCTACGCATGCTCGATGTCTTCAGCCGGTACGTGGTGGGCTGGATGGTGTCGCATGGCGAGCACGCCACGCTCGCCGAGCAGTTCATCCGCGAGACGTGCGCCCGACACGACATCGGCCGCACTCAGCTCACGATCCACGCCGACCGGGGTGCCGCGATGACGTCGAAGTCCGTGGCCTTTTTGCTGGCCGATCTCGGCGTGACCAAGACCCACTCGCGGCCCCATGTGTCCAACGACAACCCGTTCTCGGAGGCGCAGTTCAAGACGCTCAAGTACCGGCCGACTCAATAACCGACTGTCTCATTCCTATTGACAGGCTCCGGGGCGCCGCACTACCCTCCGCTGGAGGCGACATGAAACGGCTCGAGGTCGTATCGCCGATACACCCGTTGTCGCCTTTGACACCCGATGGACAATGAAGCCGACGTGGACAGAGACGATGACTTCATCCCCGCCCCGTAGCTCGCTGCTCGCGAAAGCGCTGGCGTGGCTCGTCCTCACGCTGATGGCGGTCGCGACGCTGTACACGGGCTGGATCGCCATCATTAACTTTCACCGGATCGGCGTATGACGGGCAACGCCGTGCTGGTCGTCCTCACGCTCGGCGCGCTGTGCGCGGCGCTCGCCCTCCTCGCCGCGCACCTGCGCCTGGCCGCCGTCGCTGACATCCTCGCCATCGCCAGCGCCCTCTGCGGTCTCGGCGCGTTCCTCGGCGTCGCCGCCTTTACGATCCGCCACGCCAAGCGCCTGCCCTCGCGCCGGCGTCTGTCATGACCAAGCGCGGAACGCGCCTCTTCTTCTTCATCGGCACGCTGGCGAGCGCCGTGATCTTCCTCGTCCTCACGATCGACAGCCACCGCCAGTTTCCCAAGCTCACCAACGCCGCCGCGATCGACCGCTCGGTGATCGCCGGCAAGCACGTCTGGCACCGGTACAACTGCACCAACTGCCACACCCTGCTCGGCGAGGGGGCCTACTACGCGCCCGACCTCACGCAGATCACCACGCACCGGGGCGCCGCCTACCTGCGCGCGTTCATGAAGGATCCGTCGAAGTTCTACTCGGAACAACGGGACGGTCGGCTCATGCCCACCCTGAACCTCACCGACCAGGAGATCGACGACGTCATCGCGTTCATGGCCTGGGTGAGCCGCATCGACACCCAAGGCTGGCCGCCGCGACCCATTCTGGTGAGGGGCACCGCCGTGCCGGGCGCCAATCTCGGTGGCGCGCCGCCGGTGGCGGCCTCGAGCGATCCTGTAGAGATGGGGCGGGTCACCTTCAACGCGTCTCCACCGGCGTGCGCCGCGTGCCATTCGACCGCTCCCGGCGCGAACCTCGTCGGCCCCACCATGGCGGGCCTGGTCGCGACCGCCGCCGAGCGCATCCGCAGCACGAACTACAAGGGAAAGGCAAAGAGTCCCGCCGAGTACCTCCGCGAGTCGATCGTCGACCCGAACGCGCACGTGCTCGAGGGCCCCACGTATGCCGCCGGTGGTCGGTCGCTGATGCCGTCCGATTACGGGCAAACATTGAAGCCCGAGCAGATCGACCAGATCGTGGCGTACCTGCTGACGTTGAAGTGAGAGGGAGCCTGGCATGAGGTATCACTCGCAGCGGGTCGCGTATCCGTACTTCGTGGTCGCCCTGCTGTTGTTCGGCCTCCAGATGGTCTTCGGGCTGCTCTCCGCGGCCAAGTACCTGGGGCCCGACCCGTTGCTGAATATCATGCCGTTTGACGTCACCAAGGTCATCCACACCAACCTTCTGCTCGTCTGGCTCCTCACGGCGTTCATGGGCGCCACCTACTACGTCGTGCCCGAGGAGTCCCGTGTCGAGCTCCACAGCGTGCGGCTGGCGTACCTGCAGCTCATCCTCTGGACGGCGATGGGTGTCACCTGCGTGATCGGCTATGTCTTCCGCTGGACGGCGGGCAACAAGCTCCTCGAGCAGCCGTGGCCGCTCAAGATCGTGATCGTCATCGTGATGCTGATGTTCCTCTACAACATCTTCATGACGATCCGGGCCAGTGGCCGGCTCACGACCACCGAGGGCGTGCTCGTGGCCGGTCTCGCGTTATCGGCCCTCCTGTACCTGCCCGCGCTCTTCGAGTTCGACAACTACACCGTGACCGTCTTCTACCGATGGTGGACGGTGCACCTGTGGGTCGAGGGCGTCTGGGAGATGATCCAGGGCGGACTCCTCGCCTACCTCCTCGTCCGGCTCTCGGGCGTGGACCGTGAGGTGATGGAGAAGTGGCTCTACGTGATCGTCGGCCTCACATTCATCTCCGGCATCCTGGGCACCGCCCACCACTATTACTGGATCGGCGTCCCCCACTACTGGCTGCCGATCGGCGGCTTCTTCAGCGCCCTCGAACCGTTCTCGTTCTTCGCCATGGCGTTGTACGCCTACTACGCCATGCGGCGCTCCGGTTTCACGCATCCGAACACTATGGCGCTGCACTGGACGATCGGCAGCGCCGTCTTCTCGGCGCTCGGCGCCGGCATCCTCGGCCTCGCCCACACGTGGCCGGCCGTGAACAAGTGGACGCACGGCACGCAGATCACGTCGATGCACGCGCACATGGCGTTCTTCGGGGCGTACGTGATGATCGTGCTGGGGATGATCACGTACGCGCTCCCCGGGCTGACGGGCCGCAGCGAAGACTCGCGGCAGACGGCGGCGGGGGCCTGGTCGTTCTGGCTGCAGATCGGCGGGATGTTCGGAATGACGATGGCGTTCGCCGCCGCCGGGATCACGCAGACCTACCTCGAGCGGATCCTGAGCATCGGCTTCCTCGAGACGCAGCTGAAGCTCCAGGTGCACTTCCTGATGCTCGCGGCGACGGGGGCGCTCTACGTGGCGGGCGTCGCGCTGTATCTCTGGGACTTCTTCTTCCTCGCCGGTCCCCTCGTGAAGGCTCCCACGACGGCGGAAAAACAGCCCGCGGCCGCGCCGTCCGCGGGCTGACCGGGACATCCATGGATCGGACGGTACCGGCAGCCGCGCGCCCCGCTGCGCCGGCCGCTCTCGACGGCGTGCGGCCGGTCCCCGCCCACGAGCCCTTTTACCTCCCCGTCAGCCGCGAGGTGGCAATCTTCGAGACCTGCCACGCGAGTGGCCTGCACGTCATGCTCAAGGGGCCGACCGGGTGCGGGAAGACCCGCTTCGTGGAGTACATGGCATGGCGTCTCCGTCGCCCGCTCGTAACGGTGGCGTGTCACGACGATCTCTCGGCCAGCGACCTGGTCGGACGCTACCTGGTGCGCGCGAGCGAGACGGTCTGGCACGACGGTCCGCTGACGCGCGCGGTACGCGCAGGCGCGATCTGCTACCTCGATGAGATCGTGGAGGCGCGACAGGACACCGTGGTCGTGATCCACCCGCTGACGGACGACCGGCGCCTCCTGCCCATCGACAAGACCGGCGAGCTCGTGCAGGCGCCGCCCGGCTTCCAGCTCGTCGTCTCCTACAACCCCGGCTATCAGCACGTCCTCAAGGATCTCAAGATCAGCACGCGCCAGCGCTTCGTGGCCCTCGACTTCGATTTCCCGCCGCCCGAGATCGAAACCAGGATCGTCGCCCACGAGGGCCACGTGGATCACGCGACGGCGACCGACCTTGTCACACTGGCCGGGCGACTGCGCAAGCTGCGCGACCGCGGACTGGCTGAGGTGCCGAGCACCCGCCTTCTCGTGGCCGCCGCGCGCCTCATCGCCGGCGGCATACCTGCCGGGGAGGCGTGCCGCACGGCCGTGGCGGCACCGCTCACGGACGACGCCGATCTGCTCGCCGCGATCCATGACGTGATCGCCGCCGTCCGGTAGCCCCCGCGATGGCCGAGCCGGAAGGTCTGCTCATCGAGGGCGCGCGCCTGGCGACCCGCGCCGCGCGCGACCTCTGGTGGCGCGCGGCGCCGCC
>CAYQQT010000446.1:0-3976 GCA_964419375.1 uncultured bacterium | reverse complement strand
GGGGCGGCGGCGGTGCGGGGACGCCGCCGGAGGCGGAGGAGCGGCGGGCCCGCAAGCGCCAGCACCGGGATGGCGAGGATCGCCATCGTGAGCGGCCGCGTGAGGAGATCCACGAGGCTGCCTTGCGTGATGGAGAGCGACTGCCGGAGCGTCCTCTCCATCATCGGCCCGAGCACGAGCGCGACCACCAGCGGCGAGGCGTCCACGCTCAGCTTGCGCAGCGCGTAGCCGAAGACGCCGAAGATGACGAGGATCCAGAGGTCGAGGTGGCTGTTGCTCAGGCTGAACGCGCCCACGAGGCACAGCAGCAGCACCAGGGTCGCCAGCACGTGCTGCGGCAGGCGCAGCACGCTGACGAAGAGTCCGACCAGCGGGAGGTTCAGGATCAGCAGTATCAGGTTGCCGATGTACATGCTGGCCACGAAGCCCCAGAAGACTTCCGGGCGCTGCGAGATCATCAGCGGTCCCGGCTGGAGCCCGTGGATGACGAGCGCGCCGAGTAGGATGGCCGTCGCCGGCGAGAACGGAATCCCGAGCGAGAGCAGCGGCACCATGGCGCCCGCGGTGGCGGCATTGTTGGCCGCTTCGGGCGCCGCCACGCCTTCGATGGCGCCGTGCCCGAACCTCTCGGGCGTCCGCGAGACTTTTTTCTCGACGTTGTAGGCGATGAAGGTGGACAACACGGCGGCCGGCCCGGGGATGAGGCCGGTGACAAAGCCCACCACGGAGCCGCGGCCGATCGGCGCCCAGGACCGTCGCCACTCCTCGCGCGTCGGCAAGAGCTCGGAGAGCCGCACGCTGACGATCTTCGCCTTCTTGATGCCCTCCTCGGCGAGCAGGAGCACCTCGGCCACGCCATAGAGGCCCATGATCACGGGCACGAGATCGATGCCCTGCGAGAGCGCGACGGAGCCGAAGGTGAAGCGGCGCCGCGCCGAGATCGTATCCATGCCGACGGTGCCGAGCGCAAGGCCGATCGCCACCATCACGAACGAGTGGACCACCGAGCCGCCGGAGAGTCGGGACAGGAGCAGGAGTCCGCCCAGCGCGATGGCGAAGTACTCCGGCGGTCCGAACCGGATGGCGAGGTCCGCCAGCGAGCTGGCCGCCAGCATGATGCCGAGGACGCCGATCGTGCCCGCGATGAACGAGCCGACGGCGGCCACGGTGAGGGCGGCTCCTGCGCGGCCCTTCCGCGTCATCTGATAGCCGTCAATCAGCGTGACGACGGAGCCCGCCTCGCCCGGAACGTTGACGAGAATGGAGGTGGTGGAGCCGCCGTACATGGCGCCGTAGTAGATGCCGGCGAGCATGATCAGCGCCGTCGCGGGCTCGAGGGCGAACGTCGACGGCAGCAGCAGGGCCATGGCGCCCACGGGGCCGATACCGGGCAGCACGCCGACGATGGTGCCGACGAGCACGCCGACGAAGCACGCGAGCAGATTGGCCGGCGTCAGCGCGACGGTGAAGCCGAAGGCGAGGCCTTCCAGCGGACCCACTCAGCTCACCATGGCCCGCGCGGCAGCGGCACGTCGAGCAGGACGCCGAAGACGTAGTAGGACACGGCGGCGGTGAGCGCGCCGATGATGGCGGCCGTGCGCCCGACGCCCCCGAGTCGTTGCAGCAGGACGGTGACGAAGCCGAAGGCGGCGAGCGGGTAGCCGACCCACGGCAGCAGCAGGCAGAAGGCGCCCAGCACGACGATCGTGCTGAGAGCGCGGCCGCGCGCCGCCCGGTCGGGGCCGGCCTCACGCGGAGCACCCGCGGGCGCGGTGGTGAGAAACGCCCGCACGGTCATCATCACGCCCACCGCGCAGGCGAAGATCGCGACGAAGGTGGGAAAGAAGCCGGCGCCGGGCCGCGCCGCCGTGCCGTACGGCAACGCCAGCGCCTGCGTCAGATAGGCGCCGGCGGCGGCCACGACGACGAGCCCGACCACCCGCTCGAGCATTCTATTTCTTGATCATGCCGAGGCGCCTGAGGATGTCGCTGTACGCCTTGTACTCGTGCCAGAGATCCGCGCGGGCCTTCTCGCCGTTCTTGTAGTCGATGTCGACGGCGCGCGACTTCATGAGGTTGACGAACGCCGGCTCCTCCAGCGCGACCTTGGCCGCGTCGTGGATGTACTTGATCACCGCCGGTGGCGTGCCCTTCGGCGCGGTCAAGACGAACCACACGCCGAGGCCGGCGTCCCACCCGAGCTCCCTGGCGGTCGGCGTGTCGGGGAAGATGGCATGCCGCTTGGTCTGGAACACGACGAGCGTCCGCAGCTTCTTGGCCTCGACGAGCGGCCGGACCTCACCCGGTTGTGCCACCACGGCGTCGATGTGGCCGCCGAGCAGGGCGGGGCTGGTCTCGCCCCATCCGGAGAACGGCACGTGCGTCACCTTGAAGTTCGCCGCGGCCATCAGTTGTTCGAGGCTGAGATGACTCCCCGTCCCTTCGCCCGGGGTGCCGACGCGGAACTTGCCCGGATTGGCGCGCGCGGCGTTGACGAACTCCTGTGCGCTCTTCCATGGTGCGTCCTCGCGCACGGCCAGCAGCGGGAAGAACGCGATCGTGTTGATGATCGGCTCGTAGTCGTCGGGCGTCTTGTACGGCAGATCGTTCATCTGCGGATGAATCACCAGCGTCGAGACGGGAGCCAGGATGACCGTGTAGCCGTCGGGCTTGGCCTGCGCAACCTCGGCCATGCCGACCGAGCCACCGCCGCCGGGGCGGTTGAGCACCGCGACGCCCTTGGGGAATTTCTTCTTCATCGCTTCGGCCATCGGCCGCGCCACGATATCGACCATGCCTCCGGCCGGATAGGCCGCGACGATGGTGAGCGCCCGCTCGGGATAGTCGGCGGCGGCGGGCGCGATGGAGCCGAGGATGAGGACGAGCACGATCATCAGTGACAGGAATGCGTGGGACATTCGTGACCTCCAGTAGTGTCGTTGGGCTTACTGACCGCCCGTCACGTCGATCGTCACGCCCGTGACGAAGTCGGCGTCGGCGGACGCCAGGAAACAGATGACGCGCGCCTGATCTTCCGGCTGCGCGATCCGGCGCAGCGGCACGCGCTCGAGCTCGCGCGCCTGCTCCTCCGGCGACATGCCGTCCCAGCGCGGGCGCAGCCGTGGGCTCAGCGTCAGACTGGGCGCGATCGCGTTGATCGTGATTCCGTGCGGGCCGAGCTCGAGCGAGAGCTTGCGGGTGAGCGCGATGATGCCGCCCTTGGCGGTGGCGTAGGCGCTGCTGCTGGAGGCGCTGAGGCCGCGACCGGCGATCGACGAGATGTTCACGATCTTGCCGGAGCGCTGCCGCTTCATGACCGGCACCACGGCGTGCAGGAAGAGGAAGGTCCCGGTCAGGTTGAAGTCGAGCAGCTGTTGCCACTCCGCCAGGCTCAGCTCCTCCACCGGCGCCGCCGGCTTGCCGATGATCGTGCTGCCGCCGACCGCGTTGACGAGGATGTCGATGCGCCGGTGCTCGTCCACCGTCCGGCGCACGACGTCATCCACTTGCGCGGCGTCCAATCCGTCGGCGGCCACGGCGTGCGCCGCGCCGCCGGCGGCGCGGATCACCCCGACCACGTCGTCGAGCACCGTCTTGTCCCGGTCGACGGCCACGACCGTCCCGCCCTCGCGACCGATGATCTCCGCGGTCGACCGGCCGATGCCTCGACCGGCCGCCGTGATCAACGCGACGCGTCCCTGGAATCTCATGGTGCGCGGGAGTGTACCCTAAGCCGGCATCCAGCGCGCCGGCTGGTATTCGCGGTGGATGGCGGCGGCAAAGACCGCCACGACGATGGCCACCTGCGCCGAGAGGAGCGCGAACACCGTGCAGGCGGCGCCGTACGAGTCGAATGCCTGCAGCACCATGCCACGCGGCGTGGCGTTCGCTGGTCGTGCCGCGTCCGTCGGCGGCGCGGATGACGAGGGGAGGGCAGGCGTGGGCCGCGCGTCCGCGGGACCGCCCCCGGGCGCGT
>CAYQQT010000445.1:0-3979 GCA_964419375.1 uncultured bacterium | reverse complement strand
CCGGATGTCGGCCGCCGCTCTCTTCCTCGTCGCTGCGGCCGACATCCGGGCCCCCCGCCGCCCGCCCGCCCCCGCCACGCCTTCCGTGTGTCGTGTTGGATTGTCGTGAGAGAGGCTGCTTCGCTTCCATGACTTCTTCGGCGCCGATCATTTCCACCCGCGAGCTCACCATTCGGTTTGGGGGGCATGTGGC
Source organism: uncultured bacterium (assembly GCA_964419375.1). GTDB lineage: Bacteria > Methylomirabilota > Methylomirabilia > Rokubacteriales > CSP1-6 > JBBDXO01. Next base: position 3,786 of record CAYQQT010000445.1, on the reverse strand, counting down.
GGTCGATCATGTGTCGATCGATATTGCGCCGTTTTCTTTGAAGTCGATCATTGGGCCTAATGGAGCGGGGAAGACGACGTTTTTCAACCTGCTTTCGGGGCAGTATCGGCCGTCGTCTGGCTCAGTGTTTTTCAAAGGTCTCGATGTCTCGTCGCTTTCTGCAGCATCGCGGACTTCGATGGGGATCGGGCGGTCGTTTCAGCTGACGAATGTGTTTGCGACGCTGTCGGTGCTGGAGAACGTGCGGCTGGCGGTGCAGGCGCGGCGGGGGCCGGCGCTGAATGCGTGGCGCAACTATCGGGCGTTTCCCGAGCTGGAGGACCGCGCGTACGAGATTCTCGGCGCAGTACTGCTCGAGGGGAAGTGGTCGGCGCCCGCCAGTGACCTGTCGCACGGCGAGAAGCGGAAGCTGGAGGTCGCCATCCTGCTCGCGCTCGAGCCCGAGGTGCTCCTGCTGGACGAGCCCACGGCGGGGATGGCGCTCGAGGAAGTGCCCGCGATCATCGGGCTCATCGAGCGCATCAAGGCGCGGCGCGACACCACCATCCTGCTCGTCGAGCACAAGATCGACATGGTGATGGCGCTCTCCGATTCGGTGGCCGTGCTCAAGGACGGCCGTCTCATCGCCGACGACGCGCCGGAGGCGATCGGCCGCAACCCGGAAGTGCAGGCGGCGTACTTCGGCGGCGGCGCCCGTGTCTGACGTCCTCCTCGAGCTCGACGACGTCCACGCCGACATCGGCCAGCACCACATCCTCCAGGGCGTGTCGCTCGCGGTCCGGCGCGACCGCGTCACCGTGCTGCTCGGCCGCAATGGCGCCGGCAAGACCACCACCATGCGCACCATCGTGGGCCTCCTGCATCCGGTGCGCGGCTCCGTCCGCTACGACGGCCGCGCCATCGACCGCCTGCCGCCGTACGAGATCGTGCGCCTCGGCATCGGCTACGTGCCGGAAGGGCAGGGGATCTTCGCCACGCTCACCGTGGCCGAGAATCTCAGGGTTGCCATGTTCGAGGAAGCGGCAGGGCGCGGCCGCCTGCCGGACATCTACGCGCTCTTCCCCGACCTCCACCGGCTCAGCGCCGCCCGCGCGGGCACGCTCAGCGGCGGCCAGAAGCAGATGCTCGCCATCGCCCGCGCGCTCATCAATCCCAACCGGCTCCTGCTCATCGACGAGCCCTCCAAGGGGCTGGCGCCCATCGTGGTGAAGCACCTCACGGCGGCCATCGCGGGAATGAAGCGACAGGTGACGGTGCTCCTCGTCGAACAGAACTTCGCCATGGCGCAGGCGCTCGCGGACGACTTCTACCTGATCGACGACGGGCGCACCGTGCGCTCGGGCCCCATGCCGGCGCTGGTGGCCGACGCCGCCCTCAAGAAAAAGTACCTCGGCGTATGAGGCGCTTCGGCCCCGCGGCCGTCGTGGTGATCCTCGCGCTGCTGCCGCTCACGATGATGGAGACGCACACCTACATCACGCTCACGGTGGCGGGGCTCGCCATGGGCATGCTCATCTTCCTCGTCGCCTCCGGCCTCACGCTCATCTTCGGGCTCATGGACGTGCTCAACTTCGCCCACGGCGCCGTGTTCTCGTGGGGCGCGTACGTCGGCTTCTCGGTCGTGCTGCTGCTCAATCGCCAGTGGGGGTGGGCGGAGTCGGGCTCGGTCGCCGTCAACGTGCTCCTGTTGGCGGCAGCACTCCTCATTGCAATGATCGCGGCGGTGGTGCTGGGCATCGTCATCGAGCGCGTGATCGTGCGCCCCGTGTACGGCCAGCACATGTTCCAGATCCTCATCACGCTCGGCGCCACCATCGTGCTCGAGGAGGCGATCCGTATCGTGTGGGGCCCCAACGACCAGGTGATGCCGGTGCCGCTCACGTTCCAGGGCTCGTGGGTGGTGGCGGACGTGATCGTGCTGCGCTTCCCCGTCGTCGCCATCGTGGTGGGCGTGCTCGTCTACCTCGCGATCCGCCTGGTGCTGGAGCGCACGCGCATCGGGCTCATCGTGCGCGCGGGCGTCGAGAGCGGCGAGATGATTCAGGTCATGGGCCACAACGTCTATCGTTACTTCACCGGCGTCTTCGCCGCCGGCTCCGCGCTCGCCAGCCTCGGCGGCCTCATGTGGGCGATGTTCTCGCAGTCCGTGCGCCCGACGATGGGCGCCGAGCAATTGATCTTCGCCTTCATCGTGGTCATCATCGGCGGCCTCGGCAGCGTCACGGGCTCCCTCGTGGGCGCCCTCATCGTCGGCCTCTCCTACAATTACGTGGCCTTCCTCGTCCCCAAGGCCGCCATCGGCGTCAACATGGCGCTGATGGTCGTCATCCTGCTGCTGCGGCCCACCGGGCTGTACGGAGCCGGCAAATAGCCGCCGCCACGCCCGTGCAAGCGGCGCGCGCGGCCGAGCGCGCGCGGCGCTTCCGGCACCCGGGCGTCTATCTCAAGCTCGCCGTCCTCGCCACGCTGCTGCTGGTGCCCGCGGTGATCCCGTCCTTCCAGGTGATGGACCTCGCGCTCAAGATCGCGATCTTCGCCACGCTCGTGGCCAGCTACGACATCCTCATCGGTTACACCGGCATCGTGTCCTTCGGCCACGCCATGTTCTTCGGCATCGGGGCCTATTCGGTGGGGCTGTCGCTCGGCAAGTTCGGCGCGCCCACGTACGGCCACCTCGCGCTCGGCTTCGCCATCGCCATCGTGTCCGCCGCCGTGCTCGCCTTCCTCATCGGCGCCTTCTCGCTGCGGGTGAAGGCGATCTTCTTCGCCATGATTACGCTCGCCTTTGCCGAGTTCGCCCTCATCCTCGCCGTGCAGCTCAGTGGCATCACGGGCGGGGAGGACGGCATCAGCCCCAAGCTGCCCGGCGTCTTCGCGGTGGCGTGGGAGGGCCGCGTGCTCGGCATGCCCGTGAGCGGCCGGCAGGTGACGTACTACGGCGTCCTCACCCTCTGCGTGGCGCTCTTCCTGCTCATGGCGCGCTTCGTCGCCTCGCCGCTCGGCCGCACGCTGCAGGCCATCCGCGACAACGAGCTGCGCGCGGAGGCGCTCGGCTTCCGGCCCTTCCTCTACCAGTCCATCGCGACGTCGTTCGCGAGCGTGGTGGCGACCATCGTGGGCGGCGCGTACGTGATGTGGGTGCGCTACGCCAATCCGGAATCGACGCTCGGCATCCACATCATGCTCGATATCCTGTTGATGGTGATCATCGGCGGCATCGGCACCCTCGACGGCGGCCTCATCGGCGCCGCCTTCCTCCTCACCGCGCAACAGCTTCTGCCCAACCTGCGCGCCGCCGGCGCCGCGCTCTTCCCGGGCTCCGATCTCGTGCAGCGCCTGACCGACCGGTGGCTGCTCTACTTCGGGATCCTGTTCATTCTGGTGGTGTTCTTCTTCCCGAAAGGGGTCATCGGCAGCCTGCGCCGCTCACGCCCGCGCTGAAGAGTACGTGGAAACGCCGCAAGCTCATGTGAGTGCAGATGCGCAACCAACGGTTCCAGCCGGCGCCCCCGCTTCGCGGGGCGCGGCTGAACCTGTGTGCGTTAGGCACGTAGGTGGACCAATTGCCGTGGCCTCAAGGTCTCAAGGGTTCGCAGCAAAGGCGGTAGCAGCGGACGGAGCGATTCGATTCGATTCGGTTGGCAGGGGCGACGAGGACGACGACGGAAATCGGAAGCGCGGCGAGGTTTTGCTGGTGCTCGAGATTCTGATCGGCCGTCAGGAAGACATCACCGGCAGCAGCCTGGCAAATGGTCGGGGCAACGACTCATCGAGCAGAACGCGCAC
>CAYQQT010000444.1:1721-3988 GCA_964419375.1 uncultured bacterium | reverse complement strand
CCGTCGGCGTCGCCGAACCTCGCGCCGTCGGGCTCGAACACGGTGACGGTCACGCCGTTCGGCCTGTCACCGACGTACTCGGGCGTCTGCCCCGATCTGGACAGCCGTCAGAACCAGTACGCGTGCGCGCAGTAGCGATCGCTACATAGCGGTCGCGCGGTGAAGAGGGCCGGGCCTCGGCCCGGCCCTCGCGCCGTGGCGGCCCGGGGTGCGCGACGGCGCCGCTCCGTGATACGGTGCGAGGCGATGCGACGCCTCGCGATCTCACTCGGGCTCATGGCCTGCGTGGCCACCACCGTCCCCGCCTCTGCCGCGTCCATCCAGGAAGTCCTCCTCCGCACGACGCCGGCGGTGGCGCTCGTCACCGCGCGCATCGACGCCGAGATCACCATGGATTGCGGCCGCGGACCCGTGACCGTGAAGCCCCCGCCGTTCATTGAGACGGGCACCGGCTGGTTCGTCGACGGGCGCGGTTTCCTCATCACCAACGCGCACGTCGTCGATCCCGCCTACCGCCTCCCCGCTTGGGTGACGCACGAACTGAAAAAGAAGGCGATCGATCAGGCCTGCGTCGACCCGGGGCTGCGCGCGCAGGGTCTCGCGCGCGGTCAGCGCCCCGACATCGAGGAGCAATTGCGGCGCGACGCGAATGATCGCGGCCTCGCGAACGCGAAGGTGGTGGCGATTCCACAAATCACCGTCCTCCTTTCCAGCGGCCTCAACCTCCCCGCGCAGGTGCTCAAGTTCAGCCCGCCGCTGCTGCTCGACACCACCGGCCGCCCCTTGCGCGACTCGGGACGCGACCTCGCGCTCCTGCGGGTCAAGGAGAGCGCGTATCCCGCCATCGCGCTCTCCTCGCGTGACGCGAAGATCGGCGATCCCGTGCACATCCTCGGCTACCCGGGCGTCGTGCTCACCCACGAGCTGCTCAACAGCTCGGTGGCCCTGGAAGCCTCCGTCACCAACGGCGCCGTGTCGAGCTTACCCGTGGATGCGATCGGGCAGGACCTCATCCAAACGGACGCGCCCGCCGCGCACGGCAACAGCGGCGGCCCCGCCATCACGGACGACGCCTTGCTCCTGGGCGTCATGATGGCCGTGTCGCTGTCCGCGTCGGGCGGCGTGGTGCAGGGCTTCAACTTCCTCATCCCGGCCAAGGACGTGCGGGCGTTCCTCAAAGGCACCGCGGTGACGAAGCCCGGCGACAGCCGCTTCAACACCGTGTACGAGGCGGGGCTGGAGGCGCTCTTCAACGACCGCTACAGCGTGGCCGCCAACAAGCTCGCGGAAGCGAACGCACTGCAGCCGAACCTCATCGCCGTCAAGCGCGCGCTCGCGGAAGCGGAGAACAAGGTCAAGAACCCGCCCCCCCGGCCCTTCCCGTGGGCATGGGCCACGCTCGCGGTGACGCTGGTGAGCGTGGGCGCCTACGGCGGCATGTTCGCGCGCCGCTGGTGGCGCAACCGCTTCCGCGTGCAGCCGGGGCAGGTCATCGGCTTCATCGAGAGCGGCCTCGATCCCGTCCTCCTCGACGTGCGCCCGAAGGCCGACTTCGAGACGAGCCCGCTGCGGCTGCCTCATGCCGTGCGCCTGGACCCCGACGCCGTGACCGCCGGGCAGATCGACCTCACCGCCGACAAGAGCCAGTTGCTCGTCACGTACTGCACGACCCCGGAGGAGGCGACGAGCGCGCGCGTGGCGCAGAAGCTGCGCGAGCGCGGGTGGAAGAACGTCCGCATCCTGAAGGGCGGTCTGGGCGGGTGGACGAACGCCCGCCTGCCGGTGGAATCGAAGTCCTACCTGCCGGCGATCGGGCTCGAGATCTACAAGAACCTCACGCTCGGTGACATGGAGCGCCGGCACTTCAAGGCGGGCGAGTTCATCTTCAAGGAAGGCGCCGACCCGCGCGGTGAGGCGTACGTCGTGCACGCGGGCACGGTGGAGATCCGCCGCACCTTCGACGGCACCGAGAGAGTGCTGAGCACGCTCGGAGACGGCGAGCTCTTCGGCGACCTCGGGCTCTTCCGCCAGGCGCCCCGCTCCGCGGACGCCATCGCCCGCACCGACGTGGAATTGCTCGTCCTCAAGAACGAGCGGCTGGACTGGCTCATCCGCAATCGCCCCCAGCTCACCACCGAGATCATCAAGCGTCTCTCCAACTGGGTCGTCCAAACCGACCGCGAGCGCGCGCTCGCCACCAACCGCTGAGGATGCACAACCGCGCCACGATCGACTGCGTCCGGTGGGGGGTATCGGGGGGAGCGGCG
>CAYQQT010000444.1:0-1621 GCA_964419375.1 uncultured bacterium | reverse complement strand
AGCGGCGTTCGCTCCCCCCGATGTCGAGAAAAGCCCGTGAAAGCCATGGTCGCGCGCGCCTTGGGCGAGCCAGCGTCCCTTGCTTATGCCGACGTGCCGGAGCCGGTGCCGCGCGCGGGCGAGGTCGTCATCGACGTGCGCGCCATCGGCTGCAACTTCCCCGACATCCTCATCGTGCAGGGCAAGTACCAGAAGAAGCCGCCCCTGCCCTTCAGCCCCGGCTGCGAGGTGGCCGGCGTCGTGAGCGCGGTGGGCGGCGGCGTGCGCGACATAACGGTGGGTCAGCGCGTGTTCGCGATGATGAGCTGGGGCGCGTACGCCGAGCGCGTGGCGGTGCCGGCCACCGCCGTGTATCCGCTGCCCGCCGCGCTGTCCTTCGAGGAAGGTGCGGCCTTCGGGCTCGTCTACCAGACGTCGTACTGCGCGCTCGTGCACCGCACCACATTGCGGCGGGGCGAGACCCTGCTCGTGCACGCCGCGGCGGGAGGCGTCGGCCTCGCCGCCGTGCAGATCGGCCGCGCCCTCGGCGCGCGCGTGATGGCCACGGCGGGCTCAACGGACAAGCTGGAGGTGGCACGGACGGCGGGCGCGGAAGTGCTCATCGACTACCGCCGCGAAGACTGGGTGGACCGCGTGAAGGCGGAGACGGGCGGCGCGGGGGCGGACGTCATCTACGATCCCGTGGGCGGCGACACCTTCGACGGCTCCACGAAGTGCGTGGCCTTCGAGGGACGCATTCTCGTCGTCGGCTTCGCGGGGGGCCGCATCGCGGACGTCGCCACCAACCGCATCCTCCTGAAGAACATCAGCGTGGTGGGCGTGCACTGGGGCCTCTACAGCGAGCGCGATCCCGCCCTCGTCCGCCGGTGGATGACCGAGCTGCTGGCGATGGTGGAGACGGGCGCGCTGCGGCCGGTCATCTTCAAGACCTTCCCGCTCGCGCGCGCGGCGGATGCGCTGGCCGCCATCGGGTCGCGCGAAAGCTACGGCAAGGTCGTGCTCGTCCCCTGATCCGCATCGCCATCCGCCGTCTCGATCCCGACCTGCCATTGCCGGCGTACGCGCGCCCGGGCGACGCGGGGCTCGACCTGTGCGTCGCGGAAGGCGTCACCGTGGAGCCCGGGGCCCGCGTCCTCGTGCGCACCGGTATCGCGCTCGCCATCCCCGCCGGCTTCGCGGCGCTCGTCCTGCCGCGCTCCGGCCTCGCCCTGCGGCACGGGCTCACCGTGCTGAACAGTCCGGGGCTGATCGACGCCGGCTATCGGGGCGAGGTGAAGGTGCTCGTCATCAACGCGGATGCGCGCACGGCGGTCACGCTGGCGCGCGGCGACCGTGTCGCCCAACTCGTGGTGCAGCGAATCGAAGAGGTGCAGCTCATGGAGGTCGACGAGCTTCCCGCCAGCGAGCGGGGGCCAGGCGGTTTCGGATCCACCGGCGCGTGAACGCCAGGGAGGCCTGCATGCTCGTCAGCCGTCGCGCGTTCCTGCTCCTCACGCTCCTGTTGCTCGCGCCCGCGCCCGGCGCCCTCGCCGCTCAGTGAAGAAAACACGGAGCGTTAGTCTCATGAGTACCAAGGCTACCCACGTGCGTTCGGCGGGGCCGGGTCGGGCTTCGGGGGTCC
>CAYQQT010000443.1:0-3992 GCA_964419375.1 uncultured bacterium | reverse complement strand
CGCGGGCCGCCTTCGCGGAGCCGCTCGCGTGCGCGCTGCTCGGCGTTGAGCGCGCGCGTGTGGAGTCCGGGCAGACGGTGGTGGTGCTCGGCCACGGCCCCCTCGGCTGCCTGCTCGGCATGGTGGCCGCCGCCCGCAAGGCGCGCGTGCTCATCGTGGGCAAGGCGGGCTGGCGCTTCGATCGCGTGCGCGCGCTCGGGATCGCCGAGTGCGTGGACGCCACCGTCGGGGACGACGTCGTCGCCACCATCCGCGCGCTCACGGGCGGCCGCGGCGTCGACGTCGCCATCGACGCCACGGGGCGGCCGGAGGTGTGGGAGCAGGCGCTGGCGGCGGTGGGGCGCGGAGGCAGCGTGGTATTCTTTGGAGGTTGTGCGCCCGGGACATCGATCAGGGTCGATACGCGCCGGACGCACTATGAAGAGCTGTCGCTGCTGGGTGCCTTTCACCACACGCCGGAGGTGTTCCGACGGGCGGTGGACCTGCTCGAAGCGGGAACGATCGATCCCGACGGCCTCGTCACCAGTCGTATGGGGCTGCGCGGCGTCCGGCAGGCGCTGGACATGATGGCGAGAGGAGAGGCGTTGAAGGTCTTGATCGAGCCATGAGGGGGCGCCTGGGGGCCCTCGCCGCGCTCGCGGTCCTCCTGCTCGTCGGCTCCCCGGCGTCGGCGTTCGACGGGCCCACGACGTTCGCCAAAGGCGCGGTGGTCGTCTCCATCGAGGGGGGCGGCGGGCAAGACGGCTCCGTGGAGAAGCACCGGGTGAGCACGGAGATGGAGTTCTGGAACGCGGGCGTGCGCCTGTCGCTCCTGCCCTTCGGCGCCGGCGGCGCCGGTCCCTTCTTCGGCGCGCTCGAAGTCGGCCTGGAGCCCTTCTACCAGCGCTACGCCTCGGGCCTCAACGCCTTCTACGCCGGCCTCGCCGCCGTGGGGCGCTATCACTTCCTCTCGCTGGGACGCTTCGTGCCCTACGTGGAGGCCGCCGGCGCCGCGGGCGGCACCGATCTGAAGATCCGGGAGATCGACTCCGACTTCTCCTTTCTGCTTTTCGGCGGCGTCGGCGCCTCGGTCTTCCTCACCGACCACACCGCGCTCTACGCGGGCTATCGCCTGCAGCACGTGTCCAACGGGCGCACCGGCTCCCCCAATCGCGGCTTCGAATCGCACACCGGTGTGATCGGGCTGTCCACGTACTTCAAATAAAGGACGCCATGACTGCTCCCGTCTCCGAGATCGTTCTGGCAGGGCCACGCGGCTTCTGCGCGGGCGTCGAGCGCGCCATCGACATCGTCGAGCTCGCCCTCTCCGTGTGCCGGCCGCCCGTGTACGTGCGGCGCGAGATCGTCCACAACCGCCACGTGGTCGAGACCCTGCGCACGCAGGGGGCCATCTTCGTGGACGAGCTCACGGAGGTACCCGACGACGCCACCGTGATCTTCAGCGCGCACGGCATCTCGCCCGCGGTGCGGGCGGAGGCGGCGCGCCGCGGGCTGCGCGTCATCGACGCCACCTGTCCGCTGGTGACGAAGGTGCACCTGGAGGCGATCCGGTACGCGCGAGAGAACTACTCCATCGTGCTCATCGGCCATGAGGACCACGACGAGGTGATCGGCACGCTGGGCGAAGCGCCGGAGCGCATCTTCGTCATCGACAGCGTGGGCGAGGTGGACACCCTCGAGGTGCCCGATCCGGAGAAGATCGCGTATCTGACGCAGACGACGCTGTCGGTGGACGACACGCGGGAGGTCATCGAGGCCCTCCGCCGCCGCTTCCCCAAGATCGTGGGCCCCTCGCGCAACGACATCTGCTACGCGACGCAGAATCGCCAGGCGGCGGTGAAGAACATCGCGCCGGACGTGGACGTCGTGCTCGTGATCGGAGCCGCCAACAGCTCCAACGCCATCCGCCTCGTGGAGGTGACGAAGTCGGTGGGCACCGCCGCCTACCTCATCAACGACGTGCGCGACATCCGGCCCGAGTGGCTGGAGGGCGCCAAGCGCATCGGCATCACCGCGGGCGCCTCCACGCCGGAGGTGCTCGTCACGCAGACGGTGGAGGCGCTCACCGGGCGCGGCGTGAACGTGCGCGAGGTGCACGTGGTCGAGGAAGACGTGCGCTTCGCGCTGCCCCAGGAGCTCGAGCACATGGCGCAGGAGCGCGGGCTCACGCTGCCCTCGCGTAGCGTCATGCGCCAAAGTATTTGACGGGATGGGGGGCCTCGAAGGGCCCCCAAGCCCCCCAACGCTCGGCCGCGTCCCGGGGAACCCGTGACGCGCCTCGATGCCCCGGACGCTCGGTAGCGCGGATTGATTTACATGGGGGCCTCGAAGGGCCCCCAAGCCCCCGGACGCTCGGCAGCGCCCCGGCAAAGCCGTGGCGCTCCTCGAATGTCTCGGCGGAGGTGGACATGCGACGTTACGTGATGCTGCTCGTGCTGGTGGCCGTTCTCGTCATCCCCGTCTCTGCGCGCACGGACGGCGTGGGGGAGAAGCTGCTCCTCGACAACGACCGGGTCGCCGTGTACGAGTATGTGTTCCCGGCGGGGTTTCGCGGGGACGAGCATGCAGCGGTGGCGGACGAGTTCGCGTACGTCGTGGACGGGCAGTTCACGGTGGTCACGAAGGGGCGGGGTAAGGCGGTGCTGCGGGTGGGCGAGATCGAGTACGCCTCCAGGGGCACCGTGCACATGTCCCTGAACGAATCCAGGAAGCCGGCACGCGTGCTCGTCGTGCTGCTGAAGGAGCGGTAACGCCATGCGTCTGGTCACGTATCGCAAGGGATCGTCGAAGGCGAAGGTGGGAGCGCTCGTGGAGGGCGCGGTCCTCGATCTCGGCGCGCTCGCCGTCGATCTTGCCACCGAGCGCGGCGCGGTGCGGCGCGGGCGCGGCGGCTTCCCGAAGACGATGCTGGCGCTCATCGAAGGCGGCCCGGAGGCCCTGGCGGTGGCCCGTGAGGCGCTCGCGCACGGCACGGCCCTGCTCAAGCGCGAGGGTGTGAGCGGGCTCCTCGAGCGCAGGCTCGGCGTGCCCGCCGACAAGGCGCGCCTGGAGGCGCCCATTCCGCGCCCGGCGCGCAATGTCTTCTGTCTGGGCCGCAACTACAAGGAGCACGCGGCCGAGCGGGGGGCGGAGGCGCCGCCGCATCCCGTGTACTTCACCAAGGCGCCCGAGTGCGTGGTGGGGCCGGGCGCGAAGGTCACGCATCACGCGGTGACGAAGGAGCTCGACTACGAGGTGGAGCTGACGGCGGTCATCGGCACCGCGGGCCGGGACATCGCCCGCGCCGACGCGCTGAAGCACGTCTTCGGCTACACGATCATCAACGACGTTACCGCGCGCGATCTGCAGAAGCGACACGGCCAGTGGTTCAAAGGCAAGTCGCTGGACACCTTCTGCCCCATGGGGCCGGTGCTCGTCACCGCGGACGAGATCCCCGATCCGCAGACCCTCGCCGTCGCCATGCGCATCAACGGCGAGACGCGGCAGTCCAGCCACACGTCCAAGATGATCTTCCCCGTGGACGAGTGCATCGAGGTGCTGTCGCAGGGCTTCACGATCCGCCCCGGCGACGTGATCGCCACCGGCACGCCGGAAGGCGTGGGCGCCGCCCTCGGCAAGTTCCTCAAGAAGGGCGACAGGATGGAAGCCGAGGTGGAGAAGATCGGCATCCTCTCCAACCGTGTGGTGGCGCCCGCTTAAAGATGGGGGGCCTCGACGGCCCCCCAATCCCCCGTCGGCGGACATTCGTCTAAAGCACGGGCTCGGCCTGAACTTTCTTGATTTACATGGGGGCCTCGACGGGCCCCCAAGCCCTCCCCACGCTCGGCAGCGCCCCGGCGAAGCCGAGGCGCTCCTCGATACTGCGCGCTTCGCTCAGCCGATCAGGTTCTCGACGCCCACGTGGATGTCGGGCAACGCGGCGGGAGCGAGCGTCTCGCCCCGCGCCAGCGCTCGCACGGATCGATAGCGGCCATCCGTCGGGTCGCGATGCA
>CAYQQT010000442.1:2543-3999 GCA_964419375.1 uncultured bacterium | reverse complement strand
AAAGGAGATCCCGCCCATGACACTGAACAGGAACCTCGGCATGCTCCTGCTGGGCATCTGGCTGATCCTCACCGGGCTGATCCCACTGCTGAATCTCAGCGTGTCTGGACTCGGCACCCTCATGGCCATCCTCGCCCTCGCCGCCGGTGCGTTGATCCTGGCGGGGCGATGACACGCGTGACACCCGCCCCCCGACGTCGCTGAGCGGCGTGGACCACCAACGTGTCTTCGACCTGCTCATCAAGAACGTGCGCGTGGTGCGCCCGAACACGCCCGGCGTGCAGCGCCTGGACCTGGGCGTCAAGGACGGCCGCTACGCGCGCATCGCGCCCGAGATCGCCACCGCCGAGGCGCGCGAGGTGTACGACGCGCGCGACCGACTGGGGTTTCCGGGCGTCATCGACGCCCACACCCACGCCGGCATCTACGCTCCCCTCGCCCAGGACGCGCTCACCGAGAGCCGCGCCGCCGTCACGGGGGGTGTGACCACGATGCTGAACTACTTCCGCACGGGCCAGTACTACCTCAACCGCGGCGGCGCCTACGCCGACTTCTTTCCCGAGGTGCTGCGGATCTCCGAGGGGCGCTTTCACTGCGACTACGCCTATCACCTGGCGCCCATCGCCGCCTCGCACGTGGACGAGATGGAGGCGCTCGCCACCACGCACGGCGTGCCGTCCTTCAAGATCTTCATGTTCTACGGCGGCTACGGCCTGCACGGCAAGGCGGGCGACGACGAGCAGCGGCGCTTTCTCATGATCGGGCCCGAGGACAGCTACGACCTCGCCCACTTCGAGTTCATCATGCGCGCCGCCGCCCGCATTCGGGAGCGCCATCCCGCCCTCGCCGACTACGTCAGCGTCAGCCTGCACTGCGAGATGGCCGACATCCTCAACGCCTACACGCGCATCGTGCAGAACGATCCGTCGCTGAGCGGCCTCAAGGCATACAGTGCGGCGCGGCCGCCGCACGCGGAGGGACTCGCAGTGTGCGTGGCCGCTTATCTAGCGCACGAGACGAGCTGCGTGAACATCAATCTCCTGCACCTGTCCTCGCGCAAGGCGCTGGAGGCGGCCCTCATGATGGCGCGCACCTTCCCTCACATTGCCTTCCGCCGCGAAATCACCGTGGGCCACCTGCTCCTCGACGACGACGCGCCCACCGGCGCCTACGCCAAGGTGAACCCGCCCATCCGCGCCCGTGCCGACGTTGAATATCTCTGGCAGGCGGTGCTCGACGGGCACGTGGACTGGATCGTGAGCGATCACGCCTGCTGCTCCGAGGAGGTCAAGGGCGCAGGCGCCAGAGGCCAGGGCAACATCTGGCCGGCGAAATCGGGCTTCGGCGGCACGGAATACCTACTCGCAGGCGTCTTCAGCGAGGGCAAGCGCCGCGGCCTCGACTATCACCGGATGGCGGAGCTGCTCTCGTGGAATCCCTCGCGGCGCTTCGGCCT
>CAYQQT010000442.1:0-2443 GCA_964419375.1 uncultured bacterium | reverse complement strand
CGCCCGCGCACCGGGCACATCACCTTCGACGGCACGCGGCTGGATACGCTGGCGCCGGATCGCATCGTGGAGCGCGGAATCGTGCACGTGCCTGAGGGCCGCAAGCTCTTCCCGTCGCTCACGGTGCGCGAGAACCTCGAGCTCGGTGCTTACACGCGCCGCGCCAAGCCGCGCCGGCGCGCGACGCTCGACGAGGTCATGGACCGCTTCCCCCGGCTGCGCGAGCGCGCGGGCCAGCGGGCGGCCACGCTGTCGGGCGGCGAGCAGCAGATGTGCGCCATCGCGCGCGCGCTCATGGCGCTGCCCACGCTCCTGATGCTGGACGAGCCGTCGCTCGGGCTGGCGCCGCGCGTCGTACAGGAGGTGTTCGGCATCATCACAGCCGTCCACGGCCTCGGCGTCGCCGTGCTCCTCGTGGAGCAGAACGTGCGCCAGGCGCTGGCGGCGAGCGAGCGCGGCTACGTGCTGGAGAACGGCCGCGTTGTCCTCGAGGGCACCGGCAGTGAGCTGCTGGCGAGCGAGGCGACGCAGCGAGCGTATCTGGGGCGATGAGCAGATCACGCGGGAAAGCATGGTCCCACGCGCACCGACGATTATAATCAGCGGGAGACGGACTCCTCGAAGATCGACGAAGGGGGGTGAGCGCAGTGGCGAAAGGCAAGAGCATGCAGAAGGAAAAGAAAAAGCCCAAGCAGAAGAAGAAGTAGTCCCGGATGGCTCGCTCGCTTCTCCTTAGCTGCGAGGCGGTCAGCAAGGCCTACGGGACCCGGACGCTCTTCGACGAGCTGTCGTTCGGGCTCGCCGAAGGCGACCAGGCGGGTCTCGTGGGCCCCAATGGCTCCGGTAAATCCACCCTGCTCAAGATCCTCGCCGGCCTCGAAGAGCCCGACCGCGGCACGCGCTCGCTCCGCAGCGGCCTGCGCATCGGCTACGTGCCGCAAGATCCCGTCTTCCCCTCCGGCAGCACCGTGGACGAGGTGATCGCGGCCGCGCTCACGCGCGTGGAGGAGGACGAGCGTCCCCGCCGCATGGCGCGCACACGCGGCGCCGGCGGCTTCACCGACGGCGGCGTGGAGGTGGACACGCTGTCGGGCGGATGGAAGAAGCGCCTCGCCATCGTCCGCGAGCTGGCGGCGGTGCCGGACGTCCTCCTGATGGACGAGCCTACCAACCATCTCGACGTGGAGGGCATCCTGTGGCTGGAGGCCATCCTCAAGGAGCAGGCGCGCGCCTTCCTCGTCGTCAGCCACGACCGCTACTTCCTCGAGCACGTGGCCACGCGCATGCTCGAGCTCAATCGCGCCTTCCCCGGGGGCCTCTTCGCCAGCGACGGCCGCTACAGCGACTTCCTCGTCCGGCGCGACGATTTCCTGCGGGGTCAGGCCGCCTACGAGGAATCGCTGGCCAACACCGTGCGGCGCGAGATCGAGTGGCTGCGCCGCGGAGCCAAGGCGCGCTCCACCAAGGCCAAGGGGCGCATCAAGGAGGCGGGCCGCCTCATCGAGGAGCTGGAGGACACGCGGGCGCGCGCGGCGAAGGCCACCGCGGGCATCGACATCACCTCCTCGCAGCGGCGCACGCGCCGTCTGCTCGTGGCGCGCGGCGTGAGCAAATCGCTCGGGGGCCGCCTTCTCGTGCGCGGCCTCAGCCTCACCATCACGCCCGGCACGCACGTGGGACTCATGGGCCCCAACGGCAGCGGCAAGACCACGCTGCTGAACATGCTCGCGGGCACGCAGCCCCCCGACGAGGGCGAGATCGACCGCGCCGACGGCCTGCGTCTGGTCCGCTTCGAGCAGGACCGCCCGGGACTCGACCCCACGCTCAGCCTGCGCCGCGCGCTGGCGCCGGAAGGCGACACGGTCACCTTCCAGGGGCGCAGCGTGCACGTCGCCTCGTGGGCCAAGCGCTTCCTCTTCCGGCCCGAGCAGCTCGAGGTGCCGGTGGGGCGGCTCTCGGGCGGCGAGCAGGCGCGCATCCACATCGCGCGGCTGATGCGCGAGCCCGCCGACCTGCTCATCCTCGACGAGCCGACGAACGACCTCGACATCCCCACCCTGGAAGTGCTCGAGGACAGCCTGGCGGAGTTCGAGGGCGGGCTCGTGCTCGTCACGCACGACCGCTTCATGCTCGAGCGCGTGTCCACGGTCATCCTCGCCCTCGACGGCGAGGGCGGCACGGAGACGTTCGCCGACTTCGCGCAGTGGGAGGCCGCGCGTGCGCGGCGGCCGCCCGCGCCGCGCGAGTCCGCCGACAAGAGCGGCGAGCGCGCGCGGCCGCGCGCCAGGCGCCTCAGCTATCACGAGCAGCGCGAATGGGACGGCATGGAAGCGACGATCCACGTCGCGGAGAAATCGATGGAGGCGTGTCGCGCCGCCGTCGAGGATCCCGCCATCGCCTCGGACCCCGGCGCGTTGCGCGAGCGCTATGCCGCGCTGGAGGC
>CAYQQT010000441.1:0-4000 GCA_964419375.1 uncultured bacterium | reverse complement strand
CCATCCAATCAATCGAGCGCCACGGCTTTGCCGGGGCGCGACGAGCGTTGGGGGGCTTGGGGGCCCGTCGAGGCCCCCCATCCAATCAATCGAGCGCCACGGCTTTGCCGGGGCCCCGGGTCACGCCGCCGTCTTCTTCGTCTCCTGCGCCTGCCGCGCCAGCCGCTGCTGCAGCAGCCCCAGCACCATCGCCTCCTCCGGCGCGAGCGCGTTCAGGGTCTGCGCGATGCGGCGCGCGTTGCGGCGTTTGAACGCGGACACGGTGACCCCGTCAAGGTAGGCGTCGATCACGGCCGGATGCACGTAGCACCGGCGGCAGATGGTGGGCGTGTTGCCGAGCTGGCGGGCGACGCTCTCGATGGCGCGCGTGATGTTGCGCCTGGCCTGCGCCGTGCTCTCGAAGGCGGCCACCTCGTGCAGGGCGAGAGCGGCGAGCACGGTGCCCGCCCACGTCCGGAAGTCCTTGGCGGTGAACTCGTCGCCCGCGATCCCACGCAGGTACTCGTTGACGTCGGCGGAGTCGATCGTCTGCCGGCTGCCGCCGTTGTCGATGTACTGGAACAGCTCGTGGCCGGGCAGATCCTGGCAGCGCTTGACCACCCGGGCCAGCCGCGGGTCCTTCACGTCCACCGTGTGCTCTTTGCCGGCCTTGCCCCGGAAGTGGAAGCGCAGGGTGGAGCCGGCGACGTCGACGTGGCGGTTGCGCATCGTGGTCAGGCCGAACGATCCGTTCTCGCGCGCGTACTCCTCGTTGCCGACGCGGATGAGGGTCGTCTCCAGCAGCCGCACCACCGTCGCCACCACCTTGTCGCGCGGCAGGCCGGACCGTTGTAGATCCTCCTCCACGCGCCGGCGAATCCGGGGCAGGGCGGCCGCGAAGGCGAGCATGCGGTTGTACTTGGTCTCGTCGCGCGCCTGGCGCCAGCGCGCGTGGTAACGGTATTGCTTGCGCGCCCTGGCATCCCGGCCCACCGCCAGGATGTGACCGTTCGCGGATGGGCAGATCCGCACCTCCGTCCACGCGGGTGGGATGGCAAGGGCGCGGATGCGGTGAAGGGTATCCGGGTCGTGGATGCCGCGTCCGTGGGCATCCAGGTAGGTAAAACTCTTGCCTACGCGACGTCGCCGAATGCCGGCGCTGCCCTCGGTGACGTAGCGAAGTCCCGCTGCTCTCGCGGATTCGACGGGATCCGTGACGATCTCAGGCAGCGTCGGCTTCCGTCGTCTCCCCGGCATAGTGTTTGCGACCAGGTGTTAACGCAATCGTCATGCCGCCACGACGACTTCCGGTTGGGGCTGAAATCGCGAATGGAAGCGGAGTGCATTTCCGCGTCTGGGCCCCCCGTGCGCGCCGCGTCGAGGTCGTGTTGGACATGAAGCCCGACGCGCCGTTTGCCCTGGCGGCGGAGGGGGACGGCTACTTCTCCGGTCTCGTCGCGGATGTCGGCGCCGGCACCCGGTATTCCTTCCGCCTCGACGGCGACGGTACCGTGCTGCCCGACCCTGCGTCGCGCTTCCAGCCCGAGGGCCCGCACGGGGTGTCCGAAGTCGTGGATCCGGCCGAGTTCCGCTGGACGGACGCGGCGTGGCAGGGCGTGTCCTTGCCCGGCCAGGTCATCTACGAGATGCACCTCGGCACCTTCACACGCGAAGGCACGTGGCAGGCCGCCCTGCGGGAGCTTCCCGAGCTGGCGGCAGCGGGGATCACCGTGCTCGAGCTGATGCCGATCGCGGAGTTCCCCGGCCGCTTCGGCTGGGGGTACGACGGCGTCGACCTCTTCGCGCCCACGCACCTCTACGGCATGCCCGACGACGCGCGGCGGTTCATCGACCGCGCGCACGCGCTGGGCCTCGCGGTGATCCTCGACGTGGTGTACAACCACATCGGTCCCGACGGCAACTATCTGCACCGCTTCTCGCCGGACTACTTCACCGATCGCTATGCGAACGAGTGGGGTGAGGCGATCAACTTCGACGGGGAGCGATCGGCGCCGGTGCGGGAGTTCTTCATCGCGAACGCGGGCTACTGGATCGACGAGTTCCACTTCGACGGCCTGCGCCTGGACGCGACTCAGCAGATCTTCGACGCCTCGAGCGAGCACGTGCTCACCGCCATCGGGCGGCGCGTGCGGGAGGCGGCCGGCGGCCGCGCCACCATCATCGTCGCCGAGAACGAGCCGCAGCACGTGCGCCTCGTGCGCGCGGTCGCCGACGGCGGCTACGGCCTCGACGCCCTCTGGAACGACGACTTCCACCATGCGGCGCGCGTGGCGGTGACGGGGCGCAGCGAGGCCTACTACTCGGATTACGCGGGATCGCCGCAGGAGCTCATCTCAGCCGTGAAGCGGGGCTACCTCTATCAGGGGCAGCGCTACGCCTGGCAGCGCCAGCGCCGCGGCACCTCCGCCGTCGACATCGCGCCCGCCCGCTTCGTGGTATTCGTCCAGAACCACGATCAGATCGCGAACTCCGCCCACGGCGAGCGCCTGCACCAGCTCACCAGCCCGGGACGGTATCGCGCCATCACGGCGCTCACGCTGCTGGCGCCGGGAACGCCCATGCTCTTTCAGGGGCAGGAGTTCGCCGCCTCCAGCCCCTTCCTCTACTTCGCCGATCACACGCCCGAGCTCGCGCGGCTCGTACAGCAGGGGCGCGGCGAGTTCCTCCAGCAGTTCCCCAGCATCGCGACCCCGGAGATGAAGGCGTGCCTGGCGCCGCCCGGCGACCGCGCGACCTTCGAGCGCTGCCGGCTCGACCTCGGTGAGCGCGAGCGCCACGCGGCCGCGTATGCCCTCCACCGCGATCTCCTCGCCGTGCGGCGGGAGGACGTCGCGTTCCGGGCGCAGCGCGCGGGGGGCGTGGACGGGGCGGTGCTGGGCGAGGAAGCGTTCGTCCTGCGCTTCTTCGCTGAGGAGCCCGCCGACGATCGGTTGCTCGTCGTGAACCTCGGCCGCGACCTGCCGCTGGCCACCGTGGCGGAGCCGCTGCTGGCGCCACCGCAGGCGCATCGCTGGGAAGTCCGGTGGGGGTCCGAGCATCCGCGCTACGGCGGCTGCGGCCTGCCCGCGCTCGCGGCGGACGAGTCGTGGCGGCTCGCCGGCCACACGGCGGTGGTTCTCCGTCCCACGCCGCGGGCGGCGGCGTAAGGCGCGGCGCATTCATGAAAGAGTTCATCCGGCGTGTGGAGTGGGCGCTGGCGACCGTCGCCGAAGCGGAGCGCCTGCTCACCCGCGAGTGGCTCGTGACCAACGGCCTCGGAGGGTACGCCTCGGGCACGGTGGCGGGCGTGATCACGCGCCGCTATCACGGGCTGCTCGTCGCCGCGCTCCCCGCGCCCGTGGGCCGCATCGTGCTGCTCAGCCACCTCGCGGAGAGCTTTCGCCTGCCGGACGGGCGGGTGATCGCCATCGGCGGCGAAGAGCGCGTGGGCGGCTCGCTGGCGCTGCACACGGACAACCTGCGCGAGTTCGAGCTGGACGCGGGCCTGCCTGTGTGGCGCTATGCGCTGGGCGACGCCGTCCTCGAAAAGCGGCTGCTCCTTCCGCACTGGCAGAACACCGTGCACGTGACGTATCGGCTGGTGAGCGGTCCGGGCGTGGTCACTCTCACGCTCCGCCCCTCGGTCCACTTCCGCCCCCACGAGGCGCCCGTGAACCAGCCCATCGCGGGCACCTACGCGCTCACCGCCATCGGCGACTGCTACGAGCTCACGCTCCGACCGCACTCACCCACGCTCCGGTTCTACCTGAACGGCGAGCGTCCGGCCTTCACGATCGACGGCCGGAGCATCCCCGAAGTCGTCTATCGCGTGGAGCAGAGCCGGGGCTACGAGGCGAGCGGCGATCTGTGGAGCCCGGGCTACTTCGTGGTGGACCTGTCGCCCGGTCAGGAGGTCACGCTGGTGGCCTCGACCGAGCCGTGGGAGATCGTGAACGCGCTGACCCCCGCGGGGGCGCTGGCGGCGGAGCGCGAGCGGCGCCGCCGGCTGCTGGCCCTCGCG
>CAYQQT010000440.1:0-4001 GCA_964419375.1 uncultured bacterium | reverse complement strand
CGATCGTCCCGATGTTCACGTGCGGCTTCGTCCGCTCGTACTTCGCCTTCGCCATCTCTCGCTCCTCAGTCCTGGGTCTAACGGGTGCCGGCGCGGGCGGCGGGCTTGCCGGCCACCTTCGCCATGATCTCTTCGGCGATCGCGTTGGGCACTTCCTCGTAACGAGCGAACTGCATCGTGTACGTTGCGCGCCCCTGGGTCATCGACCGCATCTCCGTCGCGTAGCCGAACATCTGTCCGAGGGGCACGTGGGCGCGGATGACCTGCGAGGTGCCGCGCGCCTCCATCGAGATGATGCGGCCGCGGCGGCTGTTGAGGTCGCCCACGATCGAGCCCATGTATTCCTCGGGCGTCACCACTTCCACGTCCATCACGGGCTCCAGCAGGACCGCCTTCGCGCGCCGGCACGCCTCCTTGAAGCCCATGGAGCCGGCGATCTTGAACGCCATCTCGGACGAGTCCACCTCGTGATAGGAGCCGTCCGTCAGCCGCACCTTGACGTCGACGATGGGGTAGCCGGCGAGGATGCCCGTCTGCAGCGCCTCCCGGATGCCCTTCTCGACGGCGGGCACGTATTCCTTCGGCACGGAGCCGCCGATGATCTTGTTCTCGAAGCTGAACCCCTCGCCGGGCTCCGCGGGGTCGACCTCGATATAGACGTCGCCGTACTGGCCGCGGCCGCCCGTCTGCCGGACGAACTTGCCCTGCGCCTCGCCGTGCTTGCGGATCGTCTCCCGGTACGCCACCTGGGGCTTGCCCACGTTGGCTTCCACCCGGAACTCGCGCAGGAGACGATCGACGATGATCTCCAAATGCAGCTCGCCCATCCCGTGGATGAGCGTCTGCGACGTCTCCTCTTCCGTGGTGACGCGGAAGGTCGGGTCTTCTAGCGCCAGCCGCGCGAGGGCGGCGCCGAGCCTCTCCTCGTCCGCGCGCGTCTTCGGCTCGATGGCGACGGCGATCACGGGCTCCGGGAACGTCATCGACTCCAGCACGATGGGCTTGTCGCCATCGCACAGGGTGTCGCCCGTCGTCGTGAGCTTGAGGCCGATGGCGGCCGCGATGTCCCCCGCGTTCACGACGTCGACCTCTTCCTTCTTGATGGCGTGCATGCGCAGGAGGCGGCCCACGCGCTCCTTCTTGTCCTTGGTGGAGTTGTAGACGCCGGAGCCCGCCTTCAGCGTGCCCGAGTACACGCGCAGGAAGACGAGCTGACCCACGTGCTGGTCGTTCATGATCTTGAAGGCGAGGGCGGAGAAGGGCGCCTTGTCGTCCGCCGGGCGCTCTTCCGTCTCCCGCGTCTCGGGGTTGATCCCCTTGATGGGCGGGATGTCGACGGGCGACGGCAGGTAGTCGATCACGCAGTCGAGGAGCGCCTGCACGCCCTTGTTCTTGAAGGACGCCCCGCAGATGACGGGGAAGATCTTGATGAGGGTGGTGCCCTTGCGCACGGCCGCCTTCACCTCGTCGGCAGTGACGGGCTCACCGCTCACGTACTTCTCCATGAGGTGGTCGTCGACCTCGGCGAGGCCCTCGATCATCTTCTCGCGGTACTCTTTGACGAGGTCCGCCATGTCGGCCGGGATCGGGATCGTCTTGAAGTCCTTGCCCAGCGACTCGTCGTCCTCTTCCCACACGTAGGCGGTCTCGTTGATGAGATCGATGAGGCCCCTGTACTGGTCCTCACGCCCGATGGGGAGCTGGATGGCCACCGCGTGCGCGCCGAGCCGGCTCTTCAGCATCTCCAGGCAGCGGAAGTAGTCGGCGCCGATGCGGTCCATCTTGTTCACGTACACGAGGCGCGGCACCTGGTACTTGTCGGCCTGGCGCCACACGGTCTCCGTCTGCGGCTCCACCCCCGACACGGCGTCGAGGACCGCCACCGCGCCGTCGAGCACGCGCAGCGAGCGCTCCACCTCCACCGTGAAGTCCACGTGGCCGGGGGTGTCGATGATGTTGATGCGGCAATCACGCCAGAAGCAGGTGGTGGCGGCGGACGTGATGGTGATGCCCCGCTCCTGCTCCTGCACCATCCAGTCCATCGTCGCGGTGCCTTCGTGGACTTCGCCGATCTTGTACGAGCGCCCCGTGTAATACAGGATGCGCTCAGTCGTCGTCGTCTTGCCCGCGTCGATGTGGGCCATGATGCCGATGTTGCGCGTCTTCTCTAGCGTGTACTGCCGATCCACGTGATCCTCTGCTTTCTGTCTACCGAGATCTTCGTCGCCGAAGAAGCGAAGAGGGGGGTCAGGTGTGCGCCCCCCTCCTCGTGGGTGTTGTCGGTTACCAGCGGTAGTGCGCGAATGCCTTGTTGGCTTCCGCCATCTTGTGCGTATCTTCGCGCTTCTTCACCGCCGTGCCCCGGTTGTTGGCGGCGTCGAGCAGCTCCGCCGCCAGCTTGTCCGCCATGCTGCGCTCCGGCCGCCGGCGCGCGGCCCCGATGAGCCACCGCATCGACAGCGACGTGCGCCGGTCCGGCCGCACTTCCACCGGCACCTGGTAGGTGGAGCCGCCCACGCGGCGCGACTTCACTTCCACCGCCGGCTTCACGTTGTCCACCGCCGTCTTGAACATCTTGAGCGCTTCCTGCTTGGAGCGATCCTCGACGGCGGCGAGCGCCTGGTACATGATCTGCTCCGCCGTCGACTTCTTGCCGCAGATCATCATGATGTTGACGAACTTCGCCACCAGCCGGCTGCCGTACTTCGGATCCGGCAGCACTTCCCGCTTGGCCGCGCCCGAGCGCCGCATCCCTACGCCCCCTTCGGCGCCTTGGCGCCGTACTTCGACCGACTCTGCTTGCGGTTCGCCACTCCGGCCGTGTCCAGCGAGCCGCGGATGATGTGATACCGGATGCCCGGGAGGTCCTTCACGCGGCCCCCGCGGATCATCACGATCGAGTGCTCCTGGAGGTTATGGCCGACCCCGGGGATGTACGACGTCACTTCCAGCCCGTTGGTGAGCCGCACGCGCGCCACCTTGCGGAGGGCCGAGTTCGGCTTCTTGGGCGTGGTCGTGTACACACGGATGCAGACGCCCCGCTTCTGGGGACACGCCTGCATCGCGGGCGTCTTCGACTTCTTGCGCACCGCTTCGCGGCCTTTACGTACGAGCTGATTGATGGTCGGCATGGCTCTCCGTCACCGTTAACGGCGACAAAACTCTAACTTTATAACCGAGACACCCTGTGTTGTCAACGTGTTAGGCAACGTTTACCCTGCGGCCGCCACGGAGCCGTCGCCGTCGGTGCCGTCTCCGAGGGGCGGATCGAAGCTGAGCACGCTGTCCAGCGGCTTGACGGCCTCGCCGCCCGGCGTGAGCACTTCGACGCGCGTGTAGTTGCTGAGCCCGGTGCCGGCGGGGATGAGCCGGCCCACGATGACGTTCTCCTTGAGGCCGCGCAGGTCGTCGGTCTTGCCGGAGATGGCCGCTTCCGTGAGCACCCGGGTCGTCTCCTGGAACGACGCCGCCGAGATGAAGCTGTCCGTCGACAGGGACGCCTTCGTGATGCCGAGGAGGACCGGCTTGGCGGTGGCGGGGCGCTTGCCCTGCGCGAGCACGCGGTCGTTCTCCTCCTGGAAGGCGAACTTGTCGACGAGCTCGCCCACCACGAACTCGGTGTCGCCCACCTCTTCGATGCGCACCCGCCGCAGCATCTGGCGGACGATGATCTCGATGTGCTTGTCGTTAATAGTCACGCCCTGCAGCCGGTAGACTTCCTGGACTTCATTCACCAGGTACCGCTGTAGTTCCCGATCGCCCAGCACGGCTAGATAATCGTGCGGGTTCGGCGAGCCATCCATCAGTGCCTCGCCCGCTTTCACACGATCTCCCTCATGAACACTGATGTGTTTTCCTCGAGGGATCAGATACTCCTTTGTTTCTCCGTTATCCGCTCTAATCACGATCTTGCGCATGCCCTTGACGAAACCACCCATTTCAACGCGGCCGTCGATCTCGGTGATGACCGCCTGCTCCTTGGGCTTACGCGCCTCGAAGAG
>CAYQQT010000439.1:0-4002 GCA_964419375.1 uncultured bacterium | reverse complement strand
GCGCTCGGCCTCGGCCCCCTCGCCCAGGGCTCGGACCTCGGCGGCTCGCTGCGCCTGCCCGCGGCCTTCTGCGGCGTCGTCGGCTTCCGCACGTCGCCCGGCCTCGTCCCCGTGTATCCCACGCTGCTCGCGTGGGACAGCATGAGCGTGGAGGGAGCGATGGCGCGCACGGTGTCCGACGTCGCGCTCATGCTCTCCACCATCGCGGGGCCAGATCCAAGAGCGCGCATGTCGTATCCCGTCGACACGCGCGCGCTCGCCACCGCCACCCGCCGGCCGTCCATCAAGGGGCTGAAGATCGCGTGGAGCGCGGATCTCGGCGTCACCCCCGTCGCCGACGAGGTGCGGCGCGTCGCCTCCGCCACCGTCCGCGTGTTCCGCTCGCTGGGGGCCACCGTGGACGAGGCGCATCCCGACTTCGACGGGCTTCTGGAGATCGTGCAGACCACGCGCGGCGCCAGCATGGTGGCGCGCCACGCATCCAAGCTCGAGAAGTGGCGGCCGGTGATGCAGGACAACCTCGTGAAGAACATCGAGTACGGCCTCACGCTCACCGCCGCCGACATCGGCCGTGCGGAGCGACTGCGCACCGAGCTGTGGCACCGGCTGCGCGCGTTCTACGACCGCTACGATCTCATCATCACGCCCACGGCGGCGGTGGAGCCGTTCCCGGTCGAGCAGAGCTATCCGCGCGAGATCAACGGCAAGCCGATGGACAACTACATCCAGTGGGTCATGCTGACCTACGCCTTCACCGTCGCCGGTGTGCCCGCCATCTCCGTCCCTTGCGGATTCAGCCGCTCGGGGCTGCCTGTCGGTCTCCAGATCGCCGGGCGGTGGCGTGATGAAGTGGGCGTCCTCCGCGCCGCGGCCGCCTTCGAGCAGGCCGCTCCTTGGGCGGGGCGGCGACCGCCGGATCCTTCGTAGCACACGGTCGTCTGCGGCGTGCGATCGGCGGGGACGAGCGGCCGTCGGGGTGCCCGGGACCACGTGGAATGGTGGCCGCATCGGGCCCGGCGTGACTGGGCGGATTAGTTACATGGGGGGCCTCGAAGGGCCCCCCAAGCCCCCCGCGCTCGGCAGCACCGCGGCAAAGCCGCGGCGCTCCTCGAAACGCCGACGTGCGGTCTTAGTTGAGAGGTAAACGGGTCCCGGCACCCCGATGCCCGCTCCTCCCCGCCGGTCGCACGGCAGAGGCTTGCGCTGTCGACCTAGTACATCGGCAGCGGCGTCCCATCGCGGAGCGACGTTAGGAGGCGGCGGAGCCAGACGCGGATCATTTGGCGGCGGTAGGTGGCGGAGCCCATTAGGTCGGTGAGCGGGTCAGATTCGGTGGCGGCGGCTTCGGCGGCGGCGGCGATCGCAGTGTCGGTCAGGGCTTCGCCGCGTAGCGCGGTTTCGGCTTGGCGGGCGCGGAGGGGTGTGGGGGCGGCGCCGCCGAGCGCGATTCTGATGTCGTCGCAGCGGCGGCCGTCGTTGGCCATCACCAGCTGCGCGGCGACTCCGACCAGCGCGCGGTCTTCGGCGGAGCGGGGGCAGAATTTCACGTAGGCGCTCTTCGCTGCCTTGGACGGCGCCGGCACCCGCACCGCGGTCAGGATCTCGCCGGGCTCGAGGGCGGTCTCGTAGAAGCCGCGGAAGAATTCCGCGACGGCGATCCTGCGGTCGCCGCGCGGTCCGGTGGCGGTGATCTCGGCATCGAGACAGAGCAGCGCGGGCGCCACGTCCGAGGCGGATTCGGCATAGCACAGGTTGCCGCCGAGGGTGCCGGAGGCGCGGATCGACGGGCTGGCTACGCGGCCGGTGGCTTCGGCGAGAAGCGGCCAGCGCTCGGTCACCAGCCGGTCACGATGGATGGCGGCGTGCGTGGCCATCGCTCCCACCACGAGGTCGCCGCCGTCCGTCCGGATGTCAGCGATCCCCGGGATGCGATGAAGCGACACGAGGCGGTCGGGACGCGCCAGACCGAGGCGGAGCATGGGCACCAGCGCCGTCCCCCCTGCGATGAGACGACACTCGCCGTCGTGGCGGGCGAGAAGGTCGAGCGCCTCGCTCACGCTCGCGGGCTCGGCCAGCTCGAATGGGGGTAGGCGCATCAGGGATGCGCCTGCGCGGCGGCGAGCACGGCGGTGATGATCTTCGTGTAGCCGGTGCAGCGGCAGAGGTTGCCGGACAAGGCCTCGCGGACCTGGTGCTCCGTGGGCGCCGGCTGCTCGGCGAGCAGCGCGGTGGCGGCGAGCAGCATGCCCGGCGTGCAAAAGCCGCACTGGACGCCGCCCTCGCGGGCGAATGTTTCTTGCAATCGATGGAGCCGCCCGTCGCGCTCGAGCCCTTCCACCGTCATGAGCGCGCGGCCGTCGAGGCGCGCCGCGAGGACGAGACAGGCGCGCACGGGCTCGCCGTCGAGCAGCACCGTGCACGTGCCGCACACGCCTTCGCCGCAGCCGTATTTCGTTCCCGTCAGCACCAGCCCGTCGCGCAGGAGATCGATGACCGTCCAGTGCGCGGGGGCGCTCGTGCGGCACGGGCGGCCGTTCAGGGTGAACGCGAGCACGCGCCCGTGCGCCTCCGTCATGCGCCCCGTTCGATGGCCGCGCGCACGCGCCCGGCAAACTGCCCGGCGAGCTCGCGCGCCTTCACCTTCATGACGGCGTCGCCCACGCTGCCGAGGCGGCCGAGCACCTTCACCTCGCTCCGGTAGCTCACCGTGGTGGCGCCGGCGCCGGAGGGCGATAGCTCCAGCGTGTTCCGCACGTCCACCTGGCTCCCGAGCCGCGCGTCCTCTCCGCGACCCTCGGCCACCAGCCGGCGCGGCGGCTCCGCTTCCACGATGGTCATGCGCAGCTCCTGGGTCGTCGAGAGGAAGCCCACCTTGACGGTGAGCCGCACGCGGTACGTGCGCGCGTCCACGACCTCCAGGTGGTCGCAGCCGGGAAGGCAGGGGGCCAGCCGTGCGGGATCGAGCAGGAACGCCCACACTACCTCTGGAGGGGCCTCCACCTCGAAGCGCTCCTCGATGACGGGCATCGTTACGCGCGCGGCTGGATGGCGCGCAGGACCCGCTCGGCCGTGAGCGGCAGGTCGGTCATGCGGGTGCCCGTCGCGCGCGACACCGCGTTCATGAGCGCGGCGGGTGTGGGCGTCATCGCAGGCTCGCCGATACCCTTGGCCCCGAAGGGGCCGAGCCCGGATCCCGACTCGAGCAGGATGGTCTCGATAGGTGGAGCGTCCAACGTGGTCGGAATCTTGTAGTCCAGGAGATGTGGATTCTTGCTTATTCCCTCATCGAGAACGACTTCCTCGAGCATCGCGTACCCCATCCCCTGCACCGCGCCGCCCTCGATCTGCCCCGCCGCGGATTGTGGATTTATGGCCTGGCCCACGTCGTAACAGGCGGCCAGGCGCGTCACGCGCGTGCGCCCGGTCTCGCCGTCCACCTCGACCTCCACCGCCTGCGTCCCGAAGGTGTAGTCGTTGAAGGGCTTGCCCTGGCCGGTGGCGGGATCGATGGTGGGCGCAAAGGGCGCGTCGAATTTGTCGAGCACCTGGACGGGACGGCCCGCCGCCGTCGCCGCCTTGACGATGGCCGCGAAGCCCACCGCGCGGCCGGGAACGCCGCGCACGAAGGCGCGGCCGTCCTCCAGCTCGATGTCGCCGGGCGCCGCCTCCAGCATCTCCGCCGCCTGGTCGACGAGATGCCGCTTCAGCTCGCGCGCGGCCACGAGCACCGCGTTGCCCGACATGAACAGCTGGCGCGTCGCCGTCGTCGTCCCCGCCCGCGGCGTGAAGTGGCTGTCACGGCCCACGGCCACCACGTGCTCGGGCGGCAGCCCCAGCACTTCCGCGGTGATCGAGCAGAGCGACGCCGTTTGCCCGCCGCCGACGTCGGGCGCCGCGCAGCGCACGACCGCGGTGCCGTCGACCTCCATGCCCACCCAGGCGCTCGCGGAGTCGTGCGTCCAGCACATGCGGCCGTAGGGCGTGAAGGAGGCGGCCAGCCCG
>CAYQQT010000438.1:0-4018 GCA_964419375.1 uncultured bacterium | reverse complement strand
AGTTACACGGGGGGCCTCGAAGGGCCCCCCGAGCCCCCCCACGCGCGACACCGGCGACAGGGAGGACGGCGGGCGTCGCGCGCCCTCGGAGCTCTTGCTGCTCGGCCGCACCACCGACGAAGCGCGCGACCTCGTCGAGAAGTACCTCGACGACGCCTTCCTCGCGGGATTGGTCAACGTGCGTCTCATCCACGGCAAGGGCACCGGGGCTCTCCGCAAGGCGGTGCGCGCGCTGCTGTCGGAGCATCCCCTCGTGGAGTCGTTCCGCGACGGCGAGCCCTCCGAAGGCGGCGCCGGCGCCACCGTGGCCGCCTTGAAGGTGAGTTGATGGCAGCCTACTCGACGGCCGTGCTGGACGA
This sequence comes from uncultured bacterium, assembly GCA_964419375.1. Taxonomy (GTDB): domain Bacteria; phylum Methylomirabilota; class Methylomirabilia; order Rokubacteriales; family CSP1-6; genus JBBDXO01. The sequence continues at coordinate 3,659 of CAYQQT010000438.1, read as the reverse complement.
CATCCGGGCGGCGGTCGACATCGTCGATCTCGTGGGCCGCTTCGTCAATCTCCGCAAGGCGGGCGTGAACTGGAAGGGCCTCTGCCCCTTCCACGGCGAGAAGACGCCGTCGTTCATGGTCAATCCCAAGAAGGGCATCTTCCATTGCTTCGGGTGCGGCGTGGGCGGCGACGTCTTCGGCTTCGTCATGCGCCAGGACCGCCTGTCCTTTCCGGAGGCCGTGCGCGCGCTCGCCAGGAGCGCGGGCGTGGCGCTGCCGGACGACCGCCCCGCCGATGCCGCCGACTCCGGGCGCGAGGAGCTGCTGCGCGCGATGGAGCTCGCCTCGCAGTTCTACGTGGAGACCCTCTGGAAGCCGGCGGGGGAGCGCGCGCGCGCCTACCTCGAGCAGCGCGGCATCGACCCCGAGGTCGCGCGGCGCTTCGGTCTCGGCTTCGCGCCCGAGGGCTGGGACGCGCTGCTGACGGCGATGAAGGGCAGCGGCGTGGGAGAGGCCACGCTGGTGGCGGCGGGGCTGGCGGTGCCGCGCGAAAACCGCGCGGGCGTCTACGACCGCTTCCGCGGCCGGCTCCTCTTCGCCATCCGCGACCTGCAGGGACGCGTGGTCGCCTTCGGCGGGCGCGCCTTCGGCGACGAGCAGCCGAAGTACCTGAACTCGCCGGAGACGCCCCTCTACACGAAGGGCAACCTGCTCTACGCCGCCGACGTGGCGCGGGAGTCGATTCGCGCGAAGAATCGCGCGTTGATCGTGGAAGGCTACGTCGACTGCCTGATGGCCCACCAGCACGGCTTCACGGAGACGGTGGCGGCCCTCGGCACCGCCTTCACGGGCGCGCAGCTCGGCGTGCTGCGCCGCTATTGCGACGAGGTCATCACCTTCTTCGACGCCGACGCCGCGGGCCAGAAGGCGGCCGAGCGCGCCGAGGAGCTGCTGGAGCCGTCGACCTCGGGGATGACGTGGGGCGTGAACCGCTCCGGCGCCTTCGACAGCGCAGGGACCCTACGTGTCAAAGTCGCGCTGCTGCCCGCCGGCCACGATCCCGACACCTTCCTGCGCGCGCACGGCGCCCCCGCCTTCACGGAGCGCATCGCGGCCGCCCGCAGCCTGCTCTCCTACGCGCTCGACCGCACCATCACGGCCGCCGACGCGGGCGAGGGCGCGCGCGGCCGCACGAATCTCTTCGCGCGCGTGGCTCTCATGCTGGCCAAGGTCACGGACGCCGCGGAGGCGGCCTCGCTCGCGCGGGAGGCCGCGCTCAAGCTCGGGGTCGACGCCACCCAGCTCTGGATCGAGGCGCAGCGCCTGTCGGGCTCGCTTCGCAAGCCGGCGCCGTCCGCGCGCGCGACGGTGAACGCCACCGCCACCGCGCCCGGCGTGGAGCGTGACCTCATCATGCTCCTGCTCTCCTCGATGGAGGCGCGGCGCGCCCTGCTGCCGGTGGTGGAGGAGGCGGACGTGGCGCATCCGGCCCTTCGCGAGATTCTCCAGGCGCTCAAGCGTCTGCCCGACCTCGAGGCGGCGGGCCTGCTCCCGGAGCTCTCGGGTGAGCCCGCGCGCCACGCGCTCGCAGCACTGCTGGTGGAGGAGCACCTCGCGGAGGATCCGCGGGCGAGCATCGAGCAGTACACGAGGCGTCTCGATCGCGCGCAGCGACTGCGCCGGATGCGGATCATGGGCCGCACCATCGCCGAAGCGCAGCAGACGACGGGCGTCGCCGCTCCCGTGGACGATCAGCTCCGCGCCATGCACGAGGATGGCGCCGGCGTCTACGGGTTTGGCGGCGGCACCGCCCAGTCGCTCGAACACGGACCGCAGGGTCCTCAAGGGAGTTCATACGCATGAGTGAAGAACCCAAGCTGGAAGAGCTCGACCGGCTGATCACGATGGGCAAGCAGAAGGGCTTCCTCACCTACGACGAGGTGAACGACGCCCTCCCGTCCAGCATCGTGTCGCTCGACCAACTCGACGACATCATGATGATGTTCGGCTCCATGGACATCGAGGTCGTCGATTCCGCCAAGGCGGGCCGCATGCCCGCCGAGGTGGGACGCGAGCGCGCGCCCGCCCCCACCAATGACGACGACGACGACGGGCCCGCGGAGCCGATCGACCTCACCCCGGGCCCCGTGGGCCGCACCGAGGACCCGGTGCGCCTCTACCTGCGCGAGATGGGGCGCGTGGCGCTCCTCACGCGCGAAGGCGAGATCGCCCTCGCCAAGCGCATCGAGGAGGGCAAGAACCAGGTCACCATCGCCATCCTCAGCACCGACCTCGCCCTCGAGCGCTTCCGTGAGCTGCGCGAGCTGCTGCGCAAGGGCGACATCTCGGTGAAGGAAGTGGTGGACGTCAACGAGGAGGAGTTCACGGAGGAGAAGGAGATCGCCCTCTCCAAGGTGGTGGTGACCGCCTTCGCCAACGTGGACCGGCTCCTGCGCGAGCGCGATGCCCTCCTCGAGCAGACGCGCAAGCTGAAGGCCAAGAGCGGCGGCAAGGCGGCGGCCAGGAAGAAGCCTGCCAAGGGCGCCAAGGAGCCGGCGTGGAAGAAGATCGACACGCAGGCGCATCAGCGCCAGGACAAGGTGCTGGAGAAGCTGCGCACGCTGCACATCGGCAACCAGATCATCGACCGTGAAGACTCCGATCCCATGCGCCGCGGCCTCGTGCAGCGGCTGCGCGACCTGCTCGACGACATCGAGCGCGCCGAGCGCGTGATCCGCCTGTGGACGAACGGCCGCCGCCCCTCCCCCGAGGAGGTGCAGAACCTGATCTACGTCGCCTTCCGGGATCCGGGCGCCTCCAACGCCAACGGCGGCGCGGGCGACCTGCACCTCAGGGCGGCCAAGAAGTTCCAGTCGCCCAAGCAGCAGCAGATCTGGGTGGCCCAGCAGGAGATCAAGGTGGCGGAGGCGCGCGCCAACGCCAAGGCGGAAGAGATCAAGCGCGTGATGGCCATCATCAAGGAGGGCCAGCGCAAGGCGGCGCTCGCCAAGAAGGAGATGGTCGAGGCCAACCTCCGGCTCGTCATCTCGATCGCCAAGAAGTACACGAACCGCGGGCTGCAGTTCCTGGACCTCATCCAGGAAGGCAATATCGGATTGATGAAGGCGGTCGACAAGTTCGAGTACCGGCGCGGCTACAAGTTCTCGACGTACGCCACGTGGTGGATCCGGCAGGCGATCACGCGCGCCATCGCGGACCAGGCGCGCACCATCCGCATCCCCGTGCACATGATCGAGACCATCAACAAGCTCATCCGCACCTCGCGCCAGCTCGTGCAGGAGCTGGGCCGGGAGCCCACCCCGGAAGAGATCGCCATCAAGATGGAAGTGCCGGTGGACAAGGTGCGCAAGGTCCTCAAGATCGCCCAGGAGCCCATCTCGCTGGAGACGCCCATCGGCGAGGAGGAGGACAGTCACCTCGGCGATTTCATCGAGGACAAGCAGGTGGTGTCGCCGGTGGAGTCGATCATCGGCCTCAGCCTGCGCGAGCAGACGAACAAGGTGCTCAACACGCTCACCCCACGCGAGGAGAAGGTGCTGCGCCTGCGCTTCGGGCTCTCCGACGGCTGCGAGCACACGCTGGAAGAGGTGGGGCAGGACTTCGCGGTCACCCGCGAGCGCATCCGGCAGATCGAGGCCAAGGCGCTGCGCAAGCTGCG
>CAYQQT010000437.1:0-4022 GCA_964419375.1 uncultured bacterium | reverse complement strand
TGACCTCGGATGAACCCACCCATCGCGATCGCGCTGCTGGCGATCGCGGCGGTCGCCGCCGCCCACGCGTGGGTCACCACCTCGCCGCGCTTCGCCGTCGCCGCCATCGACGTCCACGGCGCCTCGCGGCTGTCCGTGGACCGCATCCTCACCGTGGCCGGCATCGCGCTCGGCGCCAACCTGTGGTCCGTGGACACGAGCCAGGTGCGCGGGCGGCTCGAAGGAATGCCGGAGATCCGCCGCGCCGACGTTGTGCGCGCGCTGCCCAACCGGCTGACGATCCTGGTGGAGGAGCGGCGTCCCTTCACGCTCGTGCACGCGGGCCGGCTGCACTGGCTCGACGAGGACGGCCACGTGCTCGGCGAGGAGACCCGCGCGGTCTCCCCCGAGGTGCCCATCATCAGCGGCCTCACGGAGGAGGAGCTCGAGACGATGCGGACGGCGCCCACGGTGAAGGCACGCGCCGCCATCACCCTCATTCGCGCCCTGCTCAGATCCGGCGGCGCGCTCGCGGCCGAGATCTCGGAGATCGACATGGGGCGGGTGGAGGGGCCGGTGCTCTATACGGTGGACGGGGTGGAGGTGCGGCTGGGAACGGACGACTGGGACGAGCGCCTGGCGCGCCTCGAAGGCGTGCTCGGGCAGGTGGCCACGCAGGACGTGCGCTACGTGGACCTGCGCTTCCGCGACCAGGTGATTCTGCGAAAGGGACAGCTACGGTGAAGCGCAGCAAGCGGCCGGAGTACGTGGTCGGACTCGACGTGGGCACCACCAAGATCTGCGCCGTCATCGCGGAGCCGCGCGCGGACGGCGGCCTCGACGTGGTGGGGGTGGGCGCCGCGCCGTCGCGCGGGCTGCGGCGTGGCGTCGTCGTCAACATCGACTCCACCGTGGAAGCCATCAAGCTCGCGGTGGCGGAAGCCGAGCAGATGGCGGGGGCCGAGGTGTCGCGCGTCTACGCGGGCGTGGCGGGCGGCCACATCCGCTCCGTGAACAGCCGGGGCGTGGTCGCCATCTCCGGCAAGGAGCGGGAGGTGAGCCAGGTTGACGTCGATCGCGCCGTGGCCGCCGCCCGCGCCATCAACGTGCCCCAGGACCGCGAGATCATCCACGTGCTCCCCCAAGCCTACATGATCGACGACGCGGACGGGGTGCGCGAGCCCCTCGGCATGTCGGGCGTGCGCCTCGAGGTGGAATGCCATATCGTGACGGGCGCCATCACCGCTGTGCAGAACGTCATCCGCTCCGTGAACCGCGCCGGGCTCACCGTGCAGGACGTGGTGCTGGAGCCGATCGCCTCCGCGGAGGCGGTGCTCTTCCCCGACGAAAAAGAGCTCGGCGTGGTCGTCATCGACATCGGGGGCGGCACCACGGACCTCGCCCTCTTCCGCGACGGCGCCATCTGGCACACCGCGATCCTGCCCCTCGGGGGCGATCACATCACCAACGACGTGGCGGTGGGCCTGCGCACGCCCATGGCGGACGCGGAGGATCTCAAGAAGCGCTACGGCTGCGCATTGACGTCGCTGGTTCCCGCCGAAGAGACGGTGGACGTGCCCTCGGTGGGCGGCCGCAAGCCCCGGCAGCTCTCGCGCCAGGTGCTCTCCGAGATCATCCAGCCGCGCGTGGAGGAGATCTTCACGCTGGTGGCGCGCGATCTCGCGAAGGCCGGCTTCCAGGACGCGGTGCCGGCCGGCATCGTGGTGACGGGCGGGACGTCCATCATGGAAGGCGTGCCGGAGATCGCGGAAAGCGTCTTCGACCTGCCCGTGCGCCGCGGCGCGCCGGGTGATCACCTCACCGGGCGCGCCGAGCGCCCGGACACCAGGGCCGCCGGCCGCGCGCCGGCGCGCATGGCAAACCTTGCGGACGTGGTGAAGAGCCCGGTGTACGCGACGGCGGTGGGACTGGCGCTGTACGGCGCCCGCCGCCAGGCGCCGGGCCTCTCGCTGTCCGAGCCGTATGTCGGAGGCGTCCTCGGCCGCTGGGGCCGCCGCCTCGCCGGATGGTTCGGTGAAATCTTCTAACGGAGATCGGCCGTCTCGGGGCGAGCCACAGCGGCCACTGTTCGGCTCCGAGCCCACGGTCCGCAGCAGACGTGCACCTCAGCGGCGCGCGCCCGCGTCCGCTGATCACCCACAGGAGGTCGTAATGGAGAGAGATCGCACACGGCGCCCGCTCTTCGAGCTGGACGAGGTGCCGCAGGCGGCGAAGATCAAGGTGATCGGCCTCGGTGGCGGCGGCGGCAACGCGGTCAGTCGCATGATGGCGGGGCAGTTCACCGGCGTCGACTTCATCGTCGCCAACACGGACGTGCAGGCGCTGCGCGCTTCCCCCGCGCCGGTGAAGTTTCAGCTCGGCAGCAAGCTCACGCAGGGCCTCGGCGCCGGCTCCAATCCCGAGGTCGGCCGCAACGCCGCCCTCGAGGACCCGGAGGAGATCACCCACCTGCTTGCCGGCGCCGACATGGTGTTCATCACGGCGGGGCTGGGCGGAGGCACGGGCACCGGCTCCGCCCCCGTCATCGCCTCCCTCGCCAAGGATCTCGGCATCCTCACGGTGGCGGTGGTGACCAAGCCGTTCACGTTCGAGGGGCGCAAGCGCATGCTGCAGGCGGAGGCGGGGATGGAGGCGCTCCGCGGCGTGGTCGACACGCTCATCGCCATCCCCAACCAGCGCCTGCTCTCCGTGGTCGATCGCGGCACGCCGCTGCTCGACGCCTTCCGCGTCGCGGACAGCGTGCTGCAGCAGGCGGTACAGGGCATCTCCGACCTCATCCTCGTGCCCGGCCTCGTCAATCTCGACTTTGCCGACGTGCGGACGATCATGTCCGGCATGGGCATGGCCATGATGGGCACCGGCGTGGGCAAGGGCGAGCACCGCGCGCTCGACGCCGCGCAGAAGGCGGTGGCGAGCCCACTGCTCGACGACACGTCCATCGAGGGCGCGCGGGGGATCCTGATCAGCTTCACCGGCGGCAATGACCTCTCTATCCACGAGGTGGAGGAGGCGGCGCGCATCGTCCAGGAGGCCGCCCACGAAGAGGCCAACATCATCTTCGGCGCCGTCATCGATCCGAGCCTGATGGACGAGGTGCGCATGACGGTGATCGCCACCGGCTTTGCGGAGAAGAAGGACGTGGTCACGCTGGGCAGCAAGGTCGTCGATCTGCCGCGCGGCCACACCGGCGGTCGCGCGGGCGCCGCCCCTGCGCCGGGCTGGCGCCGTCGCGTGGGGGAGGTGCGCGCGGAGGGCGACGACGCGCTGGGCGACGAGTACGACGTGCCCACCTTCCTGCGCCGCAGCGCGGACTAGTTCACGTGGTCCCGGCGGAGGCGGGTCGGACTTCGGGGTACCGGGACCACGTGGTCGGCGCCCGCATCGTGCGGTTGTGGCTGGGCTCCATCTACGCGGTGCGTCCGGATCTGGTGAGCGGGAAACGGGTCCCGGCACCCCGAAGCCCGACCCGCCTCCGCCTAACGCAGGTGGGTGCATTTCCGACTCAGGCCACCGGCGCGGCGCGTTCATGAGCGAGCGGCGCTTATGAATAGCTAGGGGCGCGCGCGGTTCGTCCATGCGTGGACTGTTGTCGTACGGCGAGCCGCCGGTCTATTTCAGGTTCCCCGGCCTCGCGGCCGCGGGCCTGCCCCACGTGTCCACGACGCGCCACTGTCCGGGCGTGACGCCGTCGTCGCAACCGACGGCGCCCTTCGACGCCAACGCGCGTGACACCCTTGCCACCGCGGGCCTCGACCTCGCGCGCGTCGCCTACGCGCGCCAGGTGCACGGGGCCGACGTGGCGGCAACACCGCCGGGCGGGGGGTTCGCGGGCGCCGTGGACGTGCTGACCACGACGGAGCGCGGGGTGCCGCTGGCCATCTTCACCGCCGACTGCCTCGCCATCACGCTGTGGGATGCGGAGGCCGGCGCGCTGTCGGTCGGGCACGTGGGATGGCGAGGGACGGTGAAGGGCGCGGCGCAGGCCGCCGTGCGCGCGCTCGTGGCGCTCGGCGCGCGCGCCG
>CAYQQT010000436.1:2144-4025 GCA_964419375.1 uncultured bacterium | reverse complement strand
GTGTGGCTCTACCTCGATGAGCGATGCACCGACGAGGGCGCTCTGGTCATCCATAACCCACCGATGGTCTTGGCCCATCCTGACGGCTCCTTCGAGGATGACCCATTGGCCGCGCTCGTCGCCGTCACTCTGGAACACGCGGGCACCGTGAGCACGCCCGCGCGCCCTCGGTCCGCCGCCGGCCACACCGTCACGAGCAGCGTGAGGGCGGCCGCGAGCACGGCGCCCTGCCAGCGCGCGCCGCCCAGCAGCGACGCGACGTCCGCGAAGACGATGACGTTGGCCCACACCACGAGGCCGACGACGATGAGGACGACCAGGCGTGTCACCGGGTTCAGCACCGCGGTTACGGGCGGGCGCAGGAGCGCCACCAGCGGCGCCGCCACCGCGAGGAGCACGAGCAGCGGCGCCTCGGCGTGCCCCGATGCGACGCGCGAGGCGAGGAGGGCGAGGAGCGCGGGGGTGGTCCAGGCGGCGGCGTGCGCCGCGCCCCGCCGCGTCATTCGGAGCGGATGAGCAGCGCCCCCAGCGAGACGAGGGTGGCGAGCACCGGGGCCGCCACCGCGCCGTACCACCAGAGGAGGCTGACGCCACCCGCGCGCAGCGTGCCCGGCGTGCCCGGCAAAACCGGCAGCGCGATCGCGATGGCGGCGAGGAGCAGGAGCGCCGCGACGGCCGTGCGTCGAATGCGGGCGGCTGACACCGGGCGATTATAGCGAACCGCCGGAAGAATCGGTATGCTGGCCACACAAAACAGAGGAGACGACGACCATGGCCGATGCGGTGAAGCGGGTGCTGGTGATCACGGCGCACCCGGACGACTCGGAGTTCGGCGCCGGCGGCACCGTCGCCCAGCTCGTCAAGCAGGGCGCCGAGGTCACCTACGTCATCGTCACCAACGGCAACAAGGGCTCGAGCGACCGCACCATGACGCCCGAGCCCCTCGCCGCCCTCCGGGCCGACGAGCAGCGCGCCGCCGCCCGCACGCTCGGCGTCGAGCGCGTGCAGTTCCTCGGGTATCCGGACGGTGAGGTCGAGGACACGCGCGACCTGCGGCGCGATGTCTCGCGCGAGATCCGCCGCTTCCGCCCCGAGCTCGTGATCTGCCAGAATCCCAACCGCACGTACAACCTCGGCGCTTCCCACCGCGACCACCGCACGGTGGGCGGCGTCGTCCTCGACTGCGTGTACCCGCTCGCGCGCGACCACATGGCCTTCCCCGAGCTGATGCCGGACTTCGAGCCCCACAAGGTACGGGAGGTCAACGTGATGCAGTGGGACAAGCCGCACGTCGTCGTCGACATCTCCGACGTCATGGATCTCAAGATCAAGGCCCTCGCCTGCCACGCCAGCCAGTTCTCCGACTTCGCGATGGTGGAAAAGCGCGTGCGCGACCGCTCGAGCACCCTCGGCAAGACCAAGGACTTCGCGTACGCGGAGGCCTTCGACCGCATCGTCATCCCCTGATGCGGCTCACGCCCGGCCCGCTCGCCCTCCTCGGCGTCCTCGCCGCCGCCGCGTCCATCGCCGCCTACGTGCTCCTGCTGGACTCTCCGGCCGTCCGCAACCGTCCCTGGCTGTACGTGGCGGGGCTCGCGATGGCGACGACGGTGGCGGCGCTCGCCCTCACGCGTCGCCGGAGCGCGGGCACGCTCACCGCCCTCGGAGTCTGCGTGCTGCTGCTGGCGGCGGGCACCTTCTTCAACTTCGTCGCCGCCCGTCTCCCCGCGCCCGCCACCGTGCTGCGCGTCGGAGAGCCGGCGCCGGACTTCACCCTCGGCGATGCCAAGGGCCGGCCCGTGACGCTCGCCGACTATCGCGGCCGCAAGCCGGTCATCCTCGTCTTCTACCGCGGCTACTGGTGACCCTTCTGCCGCCTCG
>CAYQQT010000436.1:0-2044 GCA_964419375.1 uncultured bacterium | reverse complement strand
AAGCCGGTCATCCTCGTCTTCTACCGCGGCTACTGGTGACCCTTCTGCCGCCTCGAGCTCCAAGGTCTTGGAGCTTCGCTGTCCGACGCGGCGGCCGCGGGCGCCGAAGTCGTCGCCGTCTCGCCTGACACCAACGAGCAGAGCCAGCGCCTCGCGGACGGCCTGAAGCTCGGCTATCGCTTCGTGGCGGACCGCGATCTCGCCGTCACTCGCCGCTACGGCCTCGTGCACGTGGCGGGCGGGCAAGGCGGCGAGGACGTGCCGCTGCCCGCCACCGTCATCGTCGACCGCAACGGCCTCGTGCGCTGGGTGTCGGTCACGGACAACTTCCAGGTGCGTCCCGACCCCGCGATCGTGGCCCGCGTCGTCCAAGGCTTGTCATGATCATGGATCGCGCGCTGATGCTGGCGAGCATGCGGGCGACGCCGCGGATGCTGCATGAGATGGCGCGCGATTGCACGCCGGAGCAGGCGTGGACACCGCCGAAGGCGGGCGAGTGGTCCATCGCGGAGGTCGTGCGCCATCTCGTCGAGGGCGAGCGCGATACCTTCCTGCCGCGCCTGCGGCGCATGCTGGGCGAGGCGCGGCCTCTCTTCGACAAGACCCGCCCCGCGCCGGACACGGGCGCGGATCTCAACGCGCTCCTCCTCGCCTTCGAAACGGCACGCCGGCAATCGGTCGCCCTTCTGGACGGCCTGGACGAGGCGGGCTGGCAACGCGAGGGCGTGAGCCCGAGCCGCGGCGCCGTCTCGGTGCAGACCTACGCGCAGACGATGGCCGAGCACGACACCGAGCACCTGCAGCAGATCCAGGACGTTCGGCAGGCGATCGGCCTGCTGCCCAAGCGGTGCGAAGCGCGCCGGGCGCTGCCGATGCCGGAGGTGATCGCCGCCCTCGAGAGCACGCTGCCGCGGCTGGAGCAGGTGGCCGAAGGTCTCGGCGTCGAGCACATGCGCCGCCGTCCGAAGGAGGGTGAGTGGTGCATCAAGGAAGTGATGGCTCACCTGCTCGATACCGAGAGCGAGGTGTTTCTTCCCCGCCTGCGGCGCATGGTGTCGGAGGACCGTCCGACGTTCCAGCCGTTCAGCGCGGAGGCGTGGGCGCAGTCCGGCGACCATCGTGACGGCCGCTTCACCGACGACCTCGCCGGCTTCGCGAGCGCGCGGCGGCAGACCGTCGCCTTCCTGAAAGGACTGCCGCCTGCCGCCGCCACGCGCATCGGCCTCTCCGGCTTCTTCGGCCCCGTCACCGTCGCGCAGTTCGCCACGCACGTCGTCGACCACGATCTCGAGCATCTGGCACAGATGACCGATTGCCGTGTCGTCGCCTTGAACCAGGATGGCGCCTGAGCCTCTGAGCGCGGGCGCGCAGCGGGTGCAGGACGCGCTCGCGGCGCTCGGCTGCGAGGGCCGCCTGCTGCAGCTACCCCGCCCGGCGCGGACGGCCGCGGACGCGGCGGCCGCCGTCGGCTGCGAGGTCGGCCAGATCGTGAAGTCTCTCGTCTTTGCGCTGCGCGGGCGCGGCGTGCCGCTGCTGGTGCTGACGAGCGGCGCCAACCGCGTGGACGAAACCACGCTAGCAGGGCGCTGAAAAACGCCCATCTCCGTCGTTGGCTCGTTTCTCGCTCCCTGCGACGTAGGCGGCCTACGTCTCAGTCGCGAGCTCCTCGCCGCCTAGGATCTGGGCATTTTTGAGCGCCCTGCGCGTTTTCAGCAGCCTGTTGGCCGACGTCGTGGCAGGAGGTGTGGGCGGCCGCCGGCCACCCGAACACCGTGTTCAGCCTCGCGCCGCGCGAGCTCGCGCGCATCACCGGAGGGCGGATCGTGCGCGTGAAGTGACGGAGATGTGACATAGAATAGTGAGGTGATTCGCCCCGCTGTCCTCTTCGCCCTCCTCGTCACGCTCGCAGGATCGACCCCGGCACTCGGTCGCGCACCGCTCGTGCCGCCCACGGCCGAGCAGCTGCAGACGACCGTCGAGGCGCTGACGGCGCCCGGCATGGATGGCCGCCGCTCCGGCACGCCCGGCGGGGATTTGGCGGCCC
>CAYQQT010000435.1:0-4034 GCA_964419375.1 uncultured bacterium | reverse complement strand
CCAGCTTCCGCCGCCTGCGCGACGCCGGCGCCGCCGAGGGCATCGAGCAGGCGCGCGCCGTGCTGCTCGATCTCGGCGTGTCGTCCTACCAGCTCGACGAATCGGGCCGCGGCTTTTCCTTTCAGGCCGACGAGCCGCTCGACATGCGGCTGGATCCTTCGCAGGCGCAGACGGCGGCGAGCGTGGTGAACACGTGGCCCGAAGAGGAGCTGGCGGATGCGCTGTACGAGTACGGCGACGAGCGGTACGCGCGACGGATCGCGCGCGCCATCGTGCGCCGGCGCCCGCTCGCGACCACGGGAGATCTCGTGGCGGCGGTGCGGAGCGCGGTCCCGCGCCCGGCGTGGCCGAAGCGGACCCACGTGGCGACCCGGACCTTTCAGGCGGTCCGGATGGCGGTGAATGACGAGCCGGGAGCGCTGCGACAGACGCTCCAGGACGCACCCGCGCTGCTCGCGATCGGCGGGCGGCTCGGGGTGATTTCCTTTCACTCAGGCGAAGATCGCATCGTGAAGCAGACGTTCCGCGCGCTCGGTTCGGCGGGGTTCGCCGAGCTGGAGCCGTCGCCCCTCACGCCGGGGGACGACGAGGTGCGGGCCAATCCCCGCGCCCGGAGCGCGAAGCTGCGCGTGCTGGAGCGGCTGCCGTGACGACGAACCAGAGACTTCACCGTGAACGCGATCCCCGTGTGCAGCGCTCGCTGACGGCCGCCGCGCTGCTGTCCGTCCTCCTCGTGGGCGGCGCCCTCGGTGTGGTGGGCCTGCGCGTGCAGCAGGTGCACCTCGCCTACCAGCTCGATGCGCTGCGCACCGAACGCGAGCGGGCGCAGACCCTCAGCCGCCAGCTCGAGGTGGAAGTGGCGACGCTGCGCTCGCCCGGGCGTGTGGAAGCGGGCGCGCGTCAGCTCGGCATGATCGCGCCCGCCCGCGGGCAGGTGGTGCTCGCCCGCGAGTTCGTGGCGGGATCCGTGGGCGTGGCGGCCGTGCAGCCTAGCCGGGTGGCCACGATCGTGTCCGGTACCCGGGGAGCCCCCGCCAGGTGAACGTACGCGGGGATCGCAGCGCGCCGCCCTCTCGCGCAGGCCGTCGCCGGCCGGCGCAGGGCCCGCGGCCCCCCCTCCCGGAGCTGCGCACGCGGGTGCTCATCGTGGCCGCCATCATCGGGCTGGCGCTGTCCGGCGTGAGCGCGCGGCTGGCGTGGCTGCAGATCGTCAAGAGCGGCGAGCTGGCGCACATGGCCGAGCGCCAGTACTCGCGCACCGTGGTGCTCCACGCGCAGCGCGGGCCCATCGTGGACCGTCACGGCGCGCCGCTCGCCTCCTCCACGCCCGCCGAATCGCTGTTCGCGCAGCCGCGCGCGGTGGGCGATCCCGTGCGCGTGGCGGCGCGGCTGTCGCCGCTGGTGGGGGTGCCCGAGGCGGAGCTGCACGGAGCACTCACGAGCGCGCGGCCGTGGGTGTGGCTGCGGCGGAAGATGCCGCCCGCCGTGGCCGCGCAGGTGAAGGCGCTGCGCGAGCCCGGCCTCGGCCTTCTCGCGGAGCCGCTGCGCCTCTATCCCAACCGCGAGCTGGCCGCCCACCTGGTCGGCTTCGAGGGCGTGGACGGCGGGCTCGAGGGCGTGGAGCGCGCGTACAACGAGGACCTTGCCGGCACCCCGGGCAAGGCGATCGTCGGCCGCGACGCGCTCGGCCGCGAGGTGGTGACGCAGCAGGTGCTGGTGGCGCCCGCTCCCGGGCACGGCGTCATGCTGACGATCGACAACACGATCCAGTACCTCGCCGAGCGCGAGATCGACGCGGCCTTTCGCCGCACGCAGTCGAAGGCGGCCATGGCGGTGGTGATGGATCCCCGCACGGGCGACATCCTCGCCATGGCCATCCGCCCCACGTTCAACCCGAACACGTTCCTCGACGTGCCCTCGCGCGATCACTGGAGGAACCGTGCCGTGACGGACCCGTTCGAGCCGGGATCGACCTTCAAAGTGATTCTGGCGGCGGCGGCGCTCGAGGAAGGCGTGGTCAAGCCGGACGATCAGATCTACGCCGAGAACGGCGCTATCACAATCGCGAAGACGACGATCCACGACTGGAAGAAGTACGGGTGGCTCAGCTTCGGCGAGGTGCTGCAGAACTCCTCCAACGTGGGCACGATCAAGGTCGGCCTCATGCTCGGCCGCGAGCGCTATTACCGCTACATGAGCGCCTTCGGCTTCGGAGCGCCCACCGGCGTGGGGCTGGCCGGCGAGAGCCGCGGCCTGCTGCGCGATCCGGAGCGGTGGTCGGCGCTCTCGTTGCCCACGATGTCGATCGGCCAGGAGGTCTCGGTGACCGCGCTGCAGCTGGTGGCGGCCTTCGGCGCCGTCGCCAACGGCGGCACCCTCATGCAGCCGCGCCTCGTGAAGGCGACCTTCGACACCACCGGACGCGAGAGCCGGCGCTTGCCGTCCAAGGCGGTGCGTCAGGTCGTCTCGCCGGAGACGGCGCGCACGCTCGGGCGGATGCTCACCCGCGTGGTGGAGGGTGGCACGGGGCATCTCGCGGCCATCCCCGGGTACGCGGTGGGCGGCAAGACGGGCACCGCGCAGAAGCTCGATCCCGCCACGCGCCGCTACTCGCGCGCGCCGGGCGTGCTGTCGTTCGTCGGCTTCGCGCCCGTGGACGACCCGCGCTTCGTGATGCTCGTGATGCTCGACGAGCCCCGGAACGAGAAATGGGGCAGCGAAGCCGCCGCGCCCGTCTTCTCCGCCATCGGCCGCGAAGTGCTCAGATACCTCGAGGTGCCCCCGCGCGACGTCGCGCCCGTGCACATCGTGACCGGCGGCGAACCCATGACCCCGCGCCCCCGGCTCGTGAGCGCGGCGCCGGCGCCCGATGCCACGCTCATGCCCGACCTTCGCGGGCAGACGCTGCGGCAGGCGCTCGCCGTGCTCGAGCCGTTGCAGGTGCAGGTGCAGGTGGCGGGGCAGGGTCGCGTGCTCCAGCAGACTCCGCCCGCGGGCGCGCCCCTGGCGCCGGCGCTCGTCGCGCGGCTCACCCTCGGCTCCGGCGACGCGGGCAGATGACGTGCGGCAGGAACGGCCCGTGAGCCTCCTTCTCGACGCCCTCGACGACAAGCGCACCACCGGCACGCTGCCGCCCACGGTGAGCGGGGTCACCGCCGACTCCCGTCGCGTCGAGCGCGGCGACTGCTTCGTGGCGGTGCCCGGCTTCAAGCAGGATGCGCGCCGCTTCATCCCCGACGCGCTCGGGCGCGGCGCGGCCGTCATCGTGACCGAAGGCGAGCCCGTGCCCGGCGTGACGGCGCCTCAGATCGTCGTGCCTTCCGCGCGGCGCGCCCTCGCCGCCCTCGCCGGCGCCTGGTACGGCCATCCGTCCCGCGGCCTCACGCTCGTCGGCATCACGGGGACCAACGGCAAGACGACGACGTCCTACCTCGTCGACGCGCTGCTGAAGGCGGGCGGCGCCGCCACGGGCATCATCGGCACCATCCAGTACGTCGTGGGCAACCAGGTGCGGCCGGCAAGCCAGACGACGCCGGAGGCGCTCGACATCCAGGAGATGCTGGCCGCGATGCACGCGCAGCACGTGCGCGGGGTCGCGATGGAAGTCTCCTCGCACGCGCTCGCGCTCTCCCGCGTCGACGGCCTCGCCTTCGACGTCGCCGTCTTCACGAACCTCACCCAGGACCACCTCGACTTCCACTCCACCCTCGACGAGTACCGCCGCGCCAAGCGCCGGCTCTTCGAGCTGCTCGCGCGCTCCCCGAAACCGCGGCGCACCGCCGTCGTCAACGCGGACCATCCATCAGGCCCGGCCATGGTGCAGGGGCTCGACGTGGAGGTGCTGACCTTCGGCCTGCGCGAGGGCGCCCGCGTGCGCGCGGTCGACTACACGTCGTCGCTGGACGGCATCCGGATGAGCGCGCAGACGCCGGCGGGGCGCGTGGAGATCCGCTCGCCGCTCATCGGCGAGCACAACGTGATGAACCTGCTCGGCGCCCTCGGCACCGGCATCGCGCTGGGGCAGGCGCCGGCCG
>CAYQQT010000434.1:0-4037 GCA_964419375.1 uncultured bacterium | reverse complement strand
TCGACCTCGTGCGCCGGGAGGATCCGCTCGCCTACCACGCGCTCTGCCGGTACGTGGACCGGATCATGGAGGAGCCGCGCTGCGAGGCGGGGGATCCGCAGGCCGACCCCGCCCTCCGCGGCCAGCCCATCGCCGGGTCACGGATCGATCCGGCGCTGCTGCGCGCGCTGGACGCGCCCGGCTGCTACGTGAAGGGCTCGCGCATCGTGATCCTCAAGCGCCAGGCGGCGGGCGACGACGCGTCGGTACGGCAGCGGGCGGAAGCGCTCAAGCGCCTCGCCGGCTACAGCCGCGCCTTCTGGGCCGAGCGCGCCCTCGCCCGCTGACAGGCTGCGCGACGGTGGCGCCGGATGCAACCCCGCCGCGCCACGGCCTCAGGCGTGCGCTTTGACGAAGGACGCGATGATCCCCGTGCGCAGCGCCTTGAACCGGGAGTGCAGCGTGAGGCGGATGAGCGCCAGCTCCAGCGCGGCCACCAGCGGGTGGGCGCCCTTGGTGGCGGCCTCGCTCGCGATGAGCCGGCTGAACTCCTCGTGCAGGCCGGCCCTCGCCATGAGCGCCCGCAGCCGGCGCGGCGAGTTGGCCCGGTAGTGCGCGGGATAGATGTCGGCCGCGCTGCGGCCGCTGAGGCGGCTCTCCAGTCGCAGCTTCAGCGGGCGGGGAAGACACCGCGCCGCGAGCACGAAATGCGAGTACACGTTCGGCGTGTGGACGATCGCGCGGCCGCCCCGCTGCAGCACGCGCGCGAACTCCGCGAAGACGAGGTGCGGACGGCGCAGGTGCTCGACGACGACGTTGCAGGTGATGAGATTCACGCTCTCCGCGTCGAGGGGCAGGTGCTCGAGATCCGAGACGGCGAGCATGTGCAGCGTGCGGTGCTTGCGGAGGGCGCTCTCGTCACCGTCGACGCCGAAGACGGCGCGCGCCCGGCCCACCAGCGCGTGCTCGGCCTCTAGCTTCCACGGCGGAAGAAGATGCCATCCACATCCGGCATCGAGCCACGTCGTGTCTTCCGTCACATAGTCGTTGACGACCTCTTCGTAGATGTCCTGCGAGTAGCGCAGGCCCGGCGCGAGCAGTTTCTTCATGTCCTCATAGGTCAATTGCATTAACGCCAATTCCTGCGAGTCATTCGATCCTCCTCCACTGCGTCTTCACCACGCGTCGGTGTCCGGGGGTGGCAGGCCTGCAAGTCGTCGGCCACCATCGCGAGCGCCTGCTTGACGGGGAGCCGCAGCGCAGAGTACGGTCGCTCGACATGACGAAACCATTCGCCGCGCCTGCACTCGTCGACGTGCTGCCCGCCTCCGGAACCGACTGGCCGGTGACGATGTCCGCGCCGGGACCGAGAGGCCGACTACCGATCACCGCGGAGATGCTGCTCGAGCGGCCGAGCGGCGACATCTTCGGCCTCACGCAGAACGCGGGGATGGGCTGGGAGCCGAGTGAGCTCGGGCGCCCGCAATTCCTCATGCTGAGCACGCAGGGCGGGATTCGCGCGCCCGACGGCCGGCCCGTCGCGCTCGGCTATCACACGGGCCACTGGGAGATCGGCCTCCTCACGCAGGCGGCGGCGGAGGAGCTGCGCGCGCTGGGCGGGCTGCCCTTCGCCGCCTTCTGCTCGGACCCGTGCGACGGCCGCACGCAGGGAACCGTCGGCATGATGGACAGTCTCGCGTATCGCAACGACGCCGCGATCGTGTTCCGCCGTCTCATCCGCTCGCTGCCCACGCGCGCGGGCGTGCTCGGCGTGGCGACCTGCGACAAGGGGTTGCCCGCGATGATGCTGGCGCTCGCCGCCATGCACGATCTGCCGAGCGTACTCGTGCCCGGCGGCGTCACGCTGCCGCCGAGCGACGGCGAAGATGCAGGCAAGGTGCAATCCATCGGCGCCCGCTTCGCGCGCGGGGAGCTGTCGCTCGAGGCCGCCGCCGAGCTCGGCTGCCGCGCGTGCGGCTCGCCCGGCGGCGGCTGCCAGTTCCTCGGCACCGCGGCCACTTCGCAGGTGGTGGGCGAGGCGCTCGGCCTGTCGCTGCCGCATAGCGCGCTCGCGCCCTCGGGACAGCCGATCTGGCTCGACATGGCCCGGCGATCCGCGCGCGCGCTCGTGCGCCTGCACGCGGCCGGCACCACCACGCAGCACATCGTGACGCGCGAAGCCGTGCGCAACGCGATGACGGTCCACGCCGCCTTCGGCGGATCCACGAACCTGCTCCTGCACCTCACCGCCATCGCGCACGCGGCGGGCCTCGAGCGGCCCACGGTGCAGGACTGGATCGACATCAACCGTCGCGTGCCCCGCATCGTGGACGTGCTGCCCAACGGGCCCGTGGGCCATCCGACCGTGCGCGTCTTCATGGCGGGCGGCGTGCCCGAGGTCATGCTGCACCTGCGCCGCCTCGGGTTGCTGCATGAAGACTGCCTGACGGTGGCGGGCGAGCGGCTGGGTGCGCTGCTGGACTGGTGGGAGACCTCCGATCGCCGCGCCGCCGTGCGCGCGCGGCTGCGCGCGGTGGAGGGCATCGACGCCGACGAGGTCATCATGGATCCCGAGCGCGCGCGGGCGCGGGGCCTCACGAGCACGGTGACGTTTCCGCGCGGCAACCTCGCGCCAGAAGGCTCCGTCATCAAGAGCACGGCCATCGATCCCTCGGTCGTCGACGCCGACGGTGTGTACCGCAAGGTGGGACCGGCCCGCGTGTTCACGCGCGAGCGGGCGGCGATCGCGGCCATCAAGAGCCAGGGCCCGGACGGCATCAAGGCCGGCGACGTGCTGGTGCTCATCTGCCGTGGACCGCTGGGAGCGGGGATGGAGGAGATCTACCAGATCACGGCCGCGCTCCGGCATCTGTCGTTCGGCAAGCAGGTGGCCGTGCTGACGGACGCGCGATTTTCGGGCGTGTCGACGGGCGCCTGCATCGGCCACATCGGGCCCGAGGCGCTCGCGGGCGGTCCCGTGGGCAAGGTCGTCGACGGCGACGTGATCGAGATCGTCATCGATCGCAACCGGCTGGTGGGCAGCGTCGACCTCGTGGGTGAGCAGGACCGGCGCTTCACGGCCGACGAGGGCACGCGCGTGCTGGCCGCGCGGCGGCCGCGGCCCGACCTCGCGCCCGATCCCGATTTGCCGGACGACACGCGCCTGTGGGCGGCGCTGCAGCAGGTGGGGGGCGGCACGTGGGGTGGCTGCGTGTACGACGTCGACAGCATCGTGGCCGCCTTGCGCCGCGACCGGTAACCGCCTCTCATGCGCCTCGTCGGCGTCATCTCGGACACGCACGGCCTGGTGCGGCCGCAAGCCCTCGCCGCCCTCGCGGGCGTCGACCACATCGTCCACGCGGGCGACATCGGCGGGCCCGACGTCCTCGCCGCGCTGCGCGCGCTGGCGCCGGTGACCGCGGTGCGCGGCAACAACGACCGGCAGCCGTGGGCGGCCGCCATCCGGGAGCGAGAGACGATCACCGTGGGCGCCGTGACGATCCACGTGCTGCACGACGTGAACGAGCTCGATCTCGATCCCGTGACGAGCGGTGTGCACGCGGTGATCGCGGGCCACTCGCACCGGCCCCGCATCGAGCGCCGCCACGGCGTGCTCTTCCTCAATCCGGGGAGCGCGGGCCCGCGACGGTTCACGCTGCCCGTGTCGGTCGCTCGCCTGCGCGTCGACGACGACGGGCGGCTGGAGCCGGAGATCGTCGAGCTCGACGTGGCGTCGCCGGCCGGCGGCTGATAGCATCGGCCACAACGCGAAACTCCAACCACAGGCGAGGAGGACAGGATGCCGAACATCACGATCCAGTGGTACGCCGGCCGCACCGATGCGCAGAAGCGCGAGCTCACCGCTGCCATCACCGACGCGGTAGTGAAGATCGGCAAGACCACGGCCGACCAGGTGCACATCGTCTTCCAGGACGTCGAAAAGTCGAACTGGGGCCTCAACGGCAAGCTCGCCAGCGACAAGTAGCAGCAGCCTCGGGGCGCGTGATCGAGGAGCGCCACGGCTTTGCCGGGGCGCGACGAGCGTTGGGGGGCTTGGG
>CAYQQT010000433.1:0-4041 GCA_964419375.1 uncultured bacterium | reverse complement strand
TCCCGTCCACGCCGGCGAGGAAGTCGAGGGCAGCCCGGTTCCAGGCCGCCGGCTGATCGCGGTTGGCGAAGTGGCTGGCGGGCGACAGCACGACGAGCCGCGAGCCCCGGACCTTCTTGTGCATGATCTTCATAGGGCCGAGCGAAGGGTCCTTGTCGCCGCCGATGAGCAGGGTGGGCGCCTTGATCTTCGGCAGCTGGTCGGTGATGTAATCCATCGCGAGCAGGGCCCGAAGGGCGTTGGCGTAGCCGATGGGCGTGAGGCGGCGATAGTAGGCGTAGAACTCCTCCTTGCTGGAGGGATCGAGGGCCAGGCGCGCGGCCACGTTGGGATTGGCCGTCATGGAGAACTCCGCCATGGCGTCCATCCCCTCGCTGAGGGTGATCTGGATCGAGCGCGCCCGCATCACGAGGTTGTCGACGGACAATGGCAGGCCCGCCGCCGACGAGGAGTTGGTGACCAGCAGCGAGCGGACGCGGGCCGGGTAGAGCAGCGTGAAGCGGGTGGCGATGCCGGCGCCGAGGGAGAGGCCGCCGACGTGGGCCCGGCGCACCCGAAGGTGGTCGAGGAGGTCGCGGAGATCGAGGGCCCAGCGGTGGAATGAATAGCGCGCCGGGTCCGCGGGGCTGTCGGAGCGCGCGTGACCGCGCGGCTCCCACAGCACCACGCGGTACCGTGTGGCGAGCGCCTCGACGTTGACGTCCCACAGGTCGGCGTTGCCGCCGATGCCGTAGGCGAGCACGAGCGGTGTGCCCGCGCCGTGCTCTTCGAAATAGATCCTGACGCGGTCGTCTGTGCGGAAGTAAGGCATGCGGCGATTCTACGCCGCCTGCCGCTGCCGTGCGGACGCCGCGTCAGGGCCTCAGCGACCGAAGAAGAGCCAGAACAGGACCAGCAACGTAACGGGAATCCCGAGCAGCCACCCGATGATGTAGCCCATGTGAGCACCTCCTTGCTTTCACGGAATTGCAAGAGGGCGGCCATCGAAAGACGCCGTGTGGTGGCCCAAGTGGTGGCTTGACAGCCTTCCGGGGCTTAAGTATTTTCGAACTGGGGTTAAGCCCAGATGAACTTCCGAGGCCCGGCGCGATGAAGATCCGATGAAGACGCGCATCAGCCTGACCGTCAACGGCGAGGCTCACGAAGTGCTCGTCCCCGTGCACAAGACCCTGCTCGAGGTGCTGCGCGAGGACCTCGGCCTCATCGGCACCAAGCACGGCTGCGAGCTGGGCGAGTGCGGCACCTGCACGGTCCTCGTGGACGGTGAGCCCGTGCTGTCGTGCCTGGCGCTGCCCGCCGACCTGGAGGGCGCCGCCATCGCGACCGTGGAGGGCATGGCGGACGGCTCCACCCTCCATCCCCTGCAGCAGGCCTTCGCCGAGCTCGGCGCCGCCCAGTGCGGCTACTGCACCCCCGGCATCCTGCTCACTGCCCAGGCGCTGCTGGCGGAGGATCGAGCGCCCACCCGCGACCGCATCAAAGTCGCCCTCGCCGGCAACCTGTGCCGGTGCACCGGGTACACGAAGATCCTGGACGCCGTGGAGCTGGCCGCGTTGAGAATGGCCCACGCATGACGAGCAAGGGCGAGTTCTCCGTCGTCGGGCAGCCGCTGCCGAAGATCGACGCGTGGGCCAAGGTGACCGGGCAGACGCGGTACGCGGACGACCTCACGCTGCCGCGCATGGCGTTCGGGCGGCTGCTGCGCAGCCCGCACGCCCACGCACGCATCACGTCCATCGACACCTCGCGCGCACGGGCGCTGCCCGGCGTCTACGCTGTGATCACGGGCGCGGACCTGCCGCGGGTGAAGTTCGGCATCCTGCCCGTCTCCCAGGACGAGGAGGCTCTCTGCGTCGACAAGGTGCGCATGGTGGGCGACGCGGTGGCCGCGGTGGCGGCGGTGGACGAGGAGACGGCCGAGCAGGCGTGCCGGCTCATCGACGTGCAGTACGAGCCGCTCCCCGCGCTCATGTCCATCCAGGAGTCGCTCGCGCATCCGGAGGTGCGCATCCACGAGTACGGCGACGGTCCCAACGTCCACAAGAACGTGGCGCTGCAGTTCGGGGACGTCGAGGCCTCGTTCGCGGGCGCCCATCTCGTGCGCGAGGACGTCTTCTTCTTCGAAGGCAATACCCACCTGCCCATGGAGCAGCACGCCGCCCTCGCCCACTGGGCCCCCGACGACAAGCTCACGCTGTGGTCGTCCACCCAGACGCCACACTACGTCCACCGGCTGCTCGCGAAGATCCTCGACGTCCCCGGCGCGCACATCCGCGTGATCGCGGCGCCCGTGGGCGGCGCCTTCGGCGGCAAGCTCGATCCCTTCGCGCACGAGATCGCGGCCTGCAAGCTCTCCCAGGTCACGGGGCGGCCGGTCAAGATCGCCTGCTCGCGCGAAGAGGTCTTCTACATTCACCGGGGGCGCCATCCCGTGCTGATGTGGATCAAGACGGGCTTTACGAAGGACGGCGACATCACGGGCTGCCATCTGAAGACCTGGCTCGACGGCGGCGCCTACGGCTCCTATGGAGTGGCGTCGACCTTCTACACGGGGGTCATCAACCCCGTCACCTACAAGATCCCCGTGTACAAGTTCGAGGGCGCTCGGGTGTTCACCAACAAGCCGCCGTGCGGGCCCAAGCGCGGGCACGGCACTCCGCAGCCGCGCTTCGCGCTCGAGTGCCAGATCGATAAGGCCGCCGAGCAGCTCGGGCTCGATCCCGCCGACATGCGGCGGCGCATCGTGGCCGAGCCCTTCACCAAGACGGCCAACCACCTCACGGTGACGACCATCGGTCTCGGCGAGTGTCTCGACAAGGTGGTGGAAGCCTCGGGCTGGCGGCAGAAGCGCCCGCGCTTCATGGCCGCCGCCAGAGTCTCCGACGCCAAGCCGCTCTGGCAGCCGCGCAAGCGCAAAGGCATCGGCATTGCCGCCTCCGCGTACATGACGGGCGCCGGCACCGCCATCTACTGGAACAGCATGCCGCACTCCGGCGTGGTCGTTCGCGCCGACCGCAGCGGCTCCGTGACCGTGCTCTGTGGCGCCACCGACATCGGCCAGGGGTCGGACTCGATCCTCGCCTACCTGCCCGCCGAGGTCCTCGGCCTGGAGCCCAAGGACATCCACGTGCACCCGGCCGACACGAGCCTGACGCCCGTCGACCTGGGCTCGTACTCCTCGCGCGTCACGCTCATGTGCGGCGTGGCCGTCATCCAGGCCGCGGAGCGGCTGAAGGCGGTCATTTTCAAGGCCGTCGCCGCCAAGCTCGGTGTGCCCGTGGCGGCCCTCGTTGCCCGCGACCGTCACGTGGGCGTGCCGGACGACTGGGACAAGGCGGTGCCGTTCGCGCAGGCGGTGGAGCTGGGCGAGTCCATGCACGGGGTGCTCGCGTTTGCGGGCTCGTACGCGCCGCCCAAGCGCGCGGGCAAGTACAAGGGCGGCGGCGTGGGACCCTCGCCGTGCTACTCGTACTCCGCCTGCATCGTCGAGCTCACGGTGGACGAGGACACGGGCGCCATCGAGCTGGACGACGTGTGGATCGCCCACGACATCGGCCGCGCGCTCAATCCGCTTCTTGTTGAAGGCCAAATCGAAGGCTCGATCTACATGGGCATCGGCGAGGCGCTCATGGAGGAGCAGGTGTTCCGCAGGGGCGTGCACAAGACACCGTCGATGCTCGACTACAAGAGCCCCACCACGCTGGAGACGCCGGAGATCCACACGTTCCTGGTGGAGACCGACGATCCCGAAGGGCCCTTCGGCGCCAAGGAGGCGGGGCAGGGGCCGCTGCTGCCCGTCATCCCCGCCATCGCGAACGCCATCTACCAGGCCGTCGGCGTGCGCGTGGACGAGGTGCCCATCACCCCGGACAAGATTCTCAAGGGCCTCGATCTCAAGCGGCAGGGCAAGAGCGCGCGCATCGGTCCCGACAAGCTGCCCCTGTTCACCTTCAAGGAGCCGCTCGTGGTGGAGTCGGCCTTCGGCCAGCCCGCCGAAGCCATCGCGGTGCGGCCCTTCTCCGACGAAAGACCGCAAGCGCA
>CAYQQT010000432.1:0-4057 GCA_964419375.1 uncultured bacterium | reverse complement strand
CCGAGCGTCGGGGGGCTTGGGGGGCCCGTCGAGGCCCCCCATGTGGACAGTCCGGAGGGCGGGGGTCCGGCGGTAGGCGCAGTCGCGCATCCAGCAGCGGGCGCACTGGCTGAAATAGTCGTCGACGCGGGCGTCGCGACCCGCGCCGGCGAGGATGGTGATGGTCTTGGTGGGTGTCATGAAACACGACTCGTTCAGCGTGACGCCCACCGCATCACCGGGGCACAGCCGCCACAGCAGACGCTGCTCGGCGACGTCCCAGCCGCCGTAGCCCGGGCTCACGCGGTTCGTCACCTTCACGCCGCGCGCGATCCCCTCCTGGCAGAGGAGGTCGTTCACGTACTCGGCAAGGCTCTCCACCGCGCCCGAGCCCACGCTGTCGAGCATCATCGCCAGCGGCAGCTCGCGTGCCTCCCACAGCGCGGCCACGTGAGCCTCGAGCGCGGCGCCGATGGTGCAGACGCCGGCCACGATCTCGTCCACCGCGCCCCAGCGCTCGGTGATGTGCGGGATGGTCAGCGTGACGCCGTCCGCGATGAGCCGGTCGCCGTCGCGCGCGGCGGGCAGGCGCCGGAGGACCGCGCGCGGAGTCATGAGCGTGTGGCCGAGGGCGAGGGCCTCGTCGAAGAGGGCGAGCACGTCGGGGGACGGGACATCGATCCCCGCCTTGTAGCCCTGGAAGCGGAGGACCTCGTCGGCGTCGATGGCGAGCGGGATCGCGTCGAGGACGCGGAGCGCGTCCATCTGAATCATTTCCGTCGGCGGCGAACCACCTCGGCGATGCGCTTGATGTGCTCGGGATCGGAGCCGCAGCAGGCGCCCACGATGTTGCAGCCCGCCTCCAGCAACGCCGGGTAGTCGCGCGCCATCTCCTCCGGGTTCAGCTCGTAGCGCACGGAATCCCCGGTGGTGATGGGCAGGCCCGCGTTGGGATACGCCACGAGCGGCGCGTCCGTGACCGCGCGCATCTCGCGGATGATCACGATGGCGCGGTCGGGGCCGCGCCCGCAGTTCATGCCCACCACGTCGGCGCCGGCCGCGAGCAGGTTCTTGGCGACCTCCGCCGGGCTCTCGCCCCACATCGTGCGATCGCGGTCGTGCAGCTCCTCGAACTGGAAGAACATCGTGGCCATCACGGGAAGGTCGGCCACCGCCTTGCACGCGCGCACGGCCGCCGTCGCCTCCTGCGGGAACATCATCGTCTCCACGGCAAACATATCGACGCCGCCCTCGGCGAGGGCCTCCGCCTGCTCCCGGAACGTCTCGAAGTACTGCTCGTCGGTGGTATCACCGAGCGGCTCGTACTCGGCGGGCAGCCGGCTCGTGGGGCCGATGGAGCCCGCCACGTAGCCGCCGGGCGGCATCACGGAGCGCGCCAGGCGCGCGCCCTTGTCGTTGAGCTCGCGCGTGCGATCGCCGATCTGGTACTCGTTCAGCTTCAGGCGCGTGCCGCCGAAGGTGTTCGTCTCCACGATGTCGCTGCCCGCGTCGTAGTACCCCTTGTGGATCCCGCGCACGACGTCGGCGCGGGTGTCGTTCCACAGCTCGGGGCAGGCGCCGTTGAGGAGCCCGGCCGCGAAGAGCATGGTGCCGTAGCCGCCGTCGAAGACCAGCGTCTCGCCGGCGCGGATGCGCTCCACGATCTCCCAGCCCCGGGATTTCACGAGGCGACGGCGTCCGTCACGCCGAGCAGCCGCTTGGCCTTGATGACGGCGAGCGTGGAGTCCTTGGCGTAGCCGTCGGCGCCGATCTCGTCGCAGAAGGCCTGGCTCACGGGAGCGCCGCCCACCATGACCTTCACGCGGTCGCGCAGCCCCGCCTTCACGAGGGCGTCGATGGTGCGCTTCATGGCGGGCATCGTGGTCGTCATGAGGGCGGAGATCCCGACGATGTTGGCGTGGTGCTCCTCCACCGCCGCCACGAACTTCTCCGGCGCCACGTCGCGTCCGAGGTTGTGCACCTTGAAGCCGGCGCCCTCCAGCATCATGCCCACCAGGTTCTTGCCGATATCGTGCAGGTCGCCCTGGGCGGTGCCGATGACCACCACGCCGTAGTAGTCGTCGGCCTTGGCGGCGGCGGTGATGAGCGGCTTGAGGAGATCGAGCCCCGCGTACATGGCGCGCGCGGAGAGCAGCACCTGGGGGACGTAGTACTCGTTGCGGCGGAATTTCTCGCCCACCACGTCCATGCCGGGGATGAGCCCCTTGAAGATGAGGGCCTTGGGGTCCATGGAGAGATCGAGGCCCTCGCGCGTCTTGCGCGCCACCGTCTCCCTGTCGCCGAGGATGAGCGCGCGCGACATCGTCGGAAAGTCGAAGGGATCTGCGGTCATACGCGGGCCTGGGCGCGCACGGTGGTCATGCCGTGTTCTAACATAGCGAGTGGCGGGCGGCAACTTCGGGGGCGGCATCGGACCCCTATGCTAAGATCGCAGGAATGAAAATCCGGGTGCTCGGCGCCTTCGGAGCCGAAGGCGCCGGGCAGCGCCCCACCGCCTTCCTCATCAACGACCGCATCCTTCTCGACGGGGGGACGGTGGGCGGCGCCCTCACGGTGCCCGAGCAGATCACGATCGAGCACGCGCTGATCTCGCACTCGCACCTCGATCACGTCGCCGGCCTTGCCTATCTGACCGAGACGCTCGCCTTGTCCGAATCGACCACGCCGCTCACCATCACGAGCATGGCGCCGGTGGTGGACGCGCTGCGCACCTCCGTGTTCAACAACGTGGTGTGGCCCGACTTCGCGCGCATCCCGAACGCGGACCGTCCCGTCGTGAAGTACCGGACGCTCGTGGAGGAGGCGGAGCAGCGCGTGGGCGACCTGTGGGTGACGCCGGTGGCCGTGAGCCACACCGTGCCCACGACGGGCTACATCATCCACGACGGCACCACCGGCTTCATCTTCTCCGGCGACACCGGCCCCACGCAGGCGATCTGGAAAGAAGGCCGCAGCCTGCGCGGCCTGCGCGCGGTGATGCTCGAGTGCGCCTACCCCGACCGCCTCGCCAAGCTGGCCACCATCGCCAAGCACATGACGCCCGCCCTCGTGCAGCGCGAGCTGGACAAGATTCCGCCGGACGTGCCGGTGTGGATTTACCACGTCAAGCCGCAGTTTGCCGACGAGATCGGGGAACAGCTGTCGAAGGTGGGGGGCGACCGCGTCACAGTCCTCGAGCAGGACAAGGTCTACACGATTTAAACGGGTCGCTGTCCCCCTTCGGGGATCACGAGGCGCGAAAAAGCGGCCATCTGCGTCGTTGCCTCCTCGTTCGTCGCTGCGGCGTAGGCGGCCTACGCTCACTCCTCTCTTCGTCGGCGCCTAGCATCTGCACCGTTTTGAGCGACCCTGGCGTGGGAGATTTTCAATGCAACGCCGAGGCGGCGGCGGCTGTGTCGGGGACAAGGACCACTGTCTCGCTACTCAGTTCTACCCTGACGCGGTCGCCGAGACGGAAGATGCGCATCTCTGACGCGGGCAGCTCCACTCTGATGGGGGTGCTGGTGCCGATCTCGACTTCGTAGAGGTGGCGGGCGCCTTCGAAGACTCGGAGGGCAATGGTGCCGGGGATGCCGGGGCCGCGGGCCATGGCGGCGTCGACGATGCCGAGGATTTCGGGACGGAGCACGAGCAGACCGCGACTGCCGTGGCCGAACTGGCTGGTGCCGGCGACGGGGACGCGATGGCCGGCTTCGGTCTCCACCACGACGCCGAGCTCGCGGACTTCGACGACGCGGACGGGGAGGAAGTTGGCGGGGCCGAGGGCTTCGGCGACCGCGCGGCTCACCGGGTGCTGGTAGACGTCGGGCGGCTCGCCGATCTGGGCCACGCGGCCGCCGTGCAACACGGCGAGGCGATCGGAGAGGGCGAGGGCGTCGGCGGCGTCGCGCGTGACCTGGATCGTCGTCACCGCGAGGTCGCGATGCAGCTTGGTGAGCTCGAGGCGCAGCGTCTTGCGCGAGATGGGATCGAGGTGCGCGAGCGGCTCGTCGAGGAGCAGGAGGCGCGGCTCGGGCGCGAGCGCACGCGCCAGCGCCAGGCGCCGCCGCTGCACGAG
>CAYQQT010000431.1:0-4064 GCA_964419375.1 uncultured bacterium | reverse complement strand
CCGATTCAGGTAGCGCAGGGGCAGGCCCGGGCGGGGCCACTCGAACCCCACGAGCGTGCCGCCCATCGACAGCGTGGCGTAGGCCGTCCTCAGATCGCGGCCGCCGAAGCAGACGTTGGTGACCATCATGTCGGGCAGCATGTACTGGTCCACGCGGCTGCCGTCCGGCCAGATGTCGCTCACCGCCCCCGTGATCAGCGTGGCCACGCAGACGTGGCCCTCGGCGTCGATCGCGAGCGAGTCGAACATCTGGTAGCCGCCGAGGCCGACGACGACGGTGCCCTTCTCGCCGCGGTACGGCCCCTTCGCGGATTCGATCACGCCGGGCGCTGAAAGCCGGAAGGACCAGCAGCGCGCCGTGGGCGTCTCCACGACGTACAGCGTGCGCTCGTCGGGCGACAGGCCGATGCCGTTGGGGCGCTCCAGCGGGAAGATCGCCTCCTTGATCATCGAGCCGTCGGCCCTGGCGTAGTAGACGGCCCCGCGGTCGGCATCGCGCTCGCGCGTCTTGCCGAGATCGGTGAACCAGAAGCCGCTCGCGCCGTCGAACACGAGATCGTTCGGCCCGCGCAGCCGCTCGCCCTCGCAGCGGTCGTAGAGCGTGTCGAACTTGCCCGTCTCGGGATCGACCACCTGGATGCTGCCCCCGGTGTACTCCTCGGCCTGCAGCACCGGAAACAGCTTGCCGGGCCGCTCGACGAACTTGAGCCCGCCGTTGTTGGTGACGTAGATCTTGCCGCCCGGACCCATCGCGGCGCCGTTGGGGCCGCCGCCGAGCGTGGCGATGACGTGGATCTTGCCGTCGGGCGTGACGCGCGACAGCGTACGGCGCTCGATCTCGACGAGGATGACGGAGCCGTCCGGCATCGCCACGGGGCCTTCCGGAAAGCGCAGGCCGGAGGCGATCTGCTTGAACGCGGGAGTGATGGCGGCCATGCGCGCTCCTTGTCGTCTCAGACCGCGCCCGATTCAGCGAGGGGCGCGTCGAGGTCGTCGAGGTGGGCGATGCAGTTGAGCAGACTCACGCGCCACGGCGCCGGGCACGCGACCACCGTGACGGAGGTGTTCTCCCAGCGCTCGGGCACCGTGTCGCCGGCGGCGAGGACGAGATGCCGCGCGGCGAGCGAGCGGCACACGAGCCCGTGCGTGACCACGGCGAGGTTGCCGTGCGTCGCCTCCGCCAGCGCCTGCACGCGGGCCCACGCCCGATCCACGCGCGCGTGAAAGAGGGGCCACGTCTCGCCGTTCGGCGGCGCATAGTCCGGCTCGAACATGTCGAAGCCGAGTTCGGCATACGGCCGGCCACGGAGATCGCCGAAGTTGCGCTCCTGCAGCAGCGGCTCGAACGACAGCGGAGCGCCGGTGGCGCGCCGCAGGCTGTGCGCGGTGGTGGCGGCGCGCGCGAAGTCGCTCGACACGATGTGCGCGATGCCCTCCTGCGCGAGCCGGCGCGCCAGCCGCTCGGCCTGCGCCACGCCGCGCGGTGAGAGCGGCGTGTCGGGATGCTGGACTATTCGCGAGGCGTTGCCAAAGGTCTCGCCGTGACGGATGAGGACGATCACCGGCAGAGTGTATCGCGAGGACGGAGGTAGAATCCGCCATGGTCTTCGACGCGGCGGTCATCGGCGGCGGTCTCCTCGGCACCGCCACCGCGTACCACCTCGTGTGCGCGGGCGCGCGCACGCTGCTGGTGGACCGCGCGGACGCCGGGCGCGCCACCGACGCCGGCGCCGGCATCCTGTCGCCGGAGACGAACAGCCGCGACCCTGCGTCGTGGTTCCGCCTCGCAGTGGAGGCGGTCGCGTACTATCCGGCGCTCGTCGAGCGGCTGTCCGCCGAGCAGGGCGGCGACACGGGCTATGCGCAGTGCGGAAAGCTGGTGGTCGCCGTGTCCGACGACGAGATCGAGCCCTTCGCGCGCGCCCGGGAGATCATCTTCGAGCGCCAGCGCACGCGCGGGCTGCCGAAGCCCGGCGACCTCCACGAGGTCACTGCCGCCGAGGCGCGCGAGCTCTTTCCCCCGCTCGCACCCGTGCGCGGCGCCATCTACTCGCGCAGCGCGGCGCGCGTCGACGGCCGGCTCCTGAATCGCGCGCTCCGCACGGCCGCCGAGGCCCGCGGCCTCGTCATCCGCGAGGGCAGCGTGGAGCGGCTGGTGCGCGAGGGCGATGCGGTGACGGGGCTCGTCGTCGGTGGTGAGAGCGTGCCCGCCGGCGCCGTCGCCATCGCGGGCGGCGCGTGGTCGGACGCGTTCGGCCGCCAGCTCGGCGTCACCATCCCGGTGGCGCCTCAGCGCGGGCAGATCATCCACCTCGGCCTGCCGGGCACCGACACGAGCCGCTGGCCCATGGTGAGCGCCTTCCACCACCACTATATGGTCGCGTGGCCCAACGGGCGCGTGGTCGCCGGCGCCACGCGCGAGACGGGCTCCGGCTTCACGCCTCACACGACCGCGGCCGGGGTGCGTGAGGTTCTGGGCGAAGCGCTCCGCGTGGCCCCGGGCCTGGCACACGCCGACATCCGCGAGATTCGTGTCGGGCTGCGACCGCTCACCCCGGACACATTGCCGGTGCTCGGGGCGGTGCCCGGCGTCGCCGGAGTGTTCCTGGTCACCGGGCACGGGCCGACAGGGCTGACGCTCGGCGCCTACAGCGGCAAGGTGATGGCCGGGCAGATGCTCGGTGAGTCGCCCGAGACGGACTTGAGCCCGTTCTCGGTCGCACGCTTCACGTCTGCTGATTGATCACGCGCCGGCGCTGCCGCCGAGGAAGCCGGTGGCGTCGACCTTGAGAGAAGCGCACCGCTCCAGAACGCGGAGGTCGCGCGGCGAGGCGCGGCGCTGCAGGCGCCGGCGCACGAGACGGATGGCGTCGTCGTACCGCTCGAGCGCGAGATAGCTCGCGACCATCGTCTCCTCAAAGAGCTCCCATTGGGCGTGACTGCCCCCGACGCGATGGATCTCGCCCGCGACGGGCTCGAGATGGGCGAGCGCGCCCGCGTGATCGCCCGCCGCGAAGGCCGCGATCCCCTGCACCACCGGCAGCGCCACCGTGCCCGCGATCGGATGACCCTTGGCGTGCAGGCCGCGCAGGCCGTCCATCAGCCTGGCAAGCGCGGCGGAGTCGCCGCACGCGGCGTAGGCGAGCGCGGCGTGGATCTCGCCGAAGATGAAGGCCGGCCGCGAGACGCGCTCGGCGAGGTCGGCGAGCAGCCGCCATGGCAGATCGGAGGCGCCGTCGAGCCGCAGCCTCCACAGCAGCGCGGTGCCGTCGCTCATCGCGGATCGTGCGTTGGCGGCGCCGAGGATGTCACGCTGGAAGATCTGCAGCGCGCGCGCATGGTGGCCGCGGTGCAGCTCGAACATCGCCAGGTGCCAGGCGAGGTGGCAATGAAACGACGCGCGCCGGTCATATCCGGTCAGCCACTCCTCAAGAATCGCGGCGCCACCCTCGTTGTCGACCGTCTCGAAGCAGATGTGCGCGATGTTGTGGATGGCGTTGGCGTTGCGCGGATACTGCTGCAGCGAGCGCTCCGACAGGCGCCGCGACTCTTCGAACCGGTCCACCTCGTGGTAGCCGAACGCCAGCGCCGACTGGAACCACCAGTCGTCGCCATAGGCAGGCGCCAGGCCCTCGAGGAAGGCCACGCGATACTCCTCGCGGTCGCTGCGGCCGGCGAGGGCGATGGCGCTGCTCGCCTGGTTGACGAGCAGGGCGTCGCGCGGAAAGTCCGCCACGTGCTCATCGACGAGCGCGAACCCGCGCGCCGTCTCTCCCGCAATGAAGGCGTGCACGGCCTCCACGTGCTGCCGCTCGCGCCGGGTCGCGCCCGCCACGCGCTCGCGCGCCCGCTCGGCTGATGCGCGCGCACTCGTCGTGTCACCGAGGACGGCGGCGACCAGTGCGGCGCCGGTGTGCGCCACCGCCAGCCCTTCATCGGCCTGCACCGCTGCCGCGAAGCACTCGTCGGCGCCGGTGCTGAACGACAGCAGCCTGTCCATGCCTTCCTGGAAGCGCTCCGCGGCGAGGGGCGACGAGGTCGAGACGGCAAGACCGTAGCGGTCG
>CAYQQT010000430.1:0-4071 GCA_964419375.1 uncultured bacterium | reverse complement strand
GCCCGCCCGGCCCGCGCGCTCGAGCAGCACCGCGAGCGTGCCCCGCAGCCACACCACCGTGGCCAGCTCGCGCAGCGCCTCCATGCGGCCCGCGCGGCACGGCAGGCCCCCGCCGGTGGCGATGACGTCGCCCGACTTCAGCCGCAGCGCCTCCACCGCGTCGCCTTCCAGCGTGCGAAAGGCCTCCTCGCCGTCCTGCCGGAAGATGTCGGGAATGGAGCGGCCGTCGCGTGAGACGATCATGTCGTCCGTCTCGACGAAGCACCGCTGGAGCCGGCGCGCCAGCATGCGCCCGCACACCGACTTGCCGGCGCCCATGAAGCCGACCAGGATCACGTTGTCGCGCGGCATGTCACGGCCATCGTATCACTCCGTCGCCGCGTGCTTGCGCGGCGGCCGGCGCGGCTCCACGTAGAGGGTGCGCACGATCTCCCACAGCCCCGCCACGAACGGCACCGCCACGAGGGCGCCGATAAGCCCGGCCATGTGCGCGCCGGCGAGGAGGGCGAGCAGCACGGCAATCGGATGCAGTCCCGTGGCCTTGCCCACGAAATGCGGCGCGAAGAACTTGGCCTCCACCGTCTGCGCCCCCCACATGGCGAGGGCGGCGAAGGCGGCGAGGGTGACCGACTCGTTGAGGGCGGAGAGGACCGCGAGGATGGCGGCGAGGGTGGCGCCCACGAAGGGCACGATGTTGAAGACGGCCGCGAGGGCGCCGATGAGGAGTCCGTACTTCACGCCCATCAACGAGAGCACGATGGCGATGAGCGCGCCCACGAAGAGGCTCGAGATGAGCTGACCGCGGACGTAGCCGCCGATGCGCTCCAGCACTGCCGGCGTCAGACGCAGCGCCGTCTCGCGGTGCGCGGGCGGCAGCAGCGACAGCAGCAGCGCGCCCACGCCGCGCGCGTCGATCACCAGGTAGGCGGCGACGACGAGGACGACGAGGACGCCGACGACGGCCCCCACCGCGCCCGCCGTCGCCCGCAGCGTGTTGGCCAGCAGCGTGCCCGCCATGCCGCCCACGTTGTCCGACTTGGGCGACGGCAGCGAGGTGCCCCAGCCGCCCAGGTAGTATTCGATGTCGCCCACCCAGACTTTGACGTTTTCGATGAGCTTCGGCAGGTTCTCCACGAACTGCTTGGCCTGCTCGCTCAGCGCCGGCCACAGCAGGCGCCCCATGAGGGCGAAGATGCCCGCCACCACGGCATAGACGATGAGCACGGTGACGGCGCGCGGGATGCGGCGGCGCTCGCCGAAGCGGGCGGCGGGCAGGATGGCGGCGGCGACGATGAGCGCGGTGAAGGCGAGCAGCCACACCTGCCAGGTGTTCATGACGACCCAGACCGAGGCGAGGACGCACAGAACCTGGATCACCATCGGCCACGGCAACCGCGTCGGCATCAGCCGCCGCCCTTCATCGCCACCGCGCCCGCCGCCGCCAGCCGCTCGATGTCCGCCGCCGTCATGCCGAGCTCGGCCAGGATCTCCGCGGTGTGCTCGCCCACGCGCGGCGCGGGGCGCCGGATGCCGGCGGGCGTCGCCGACGCGCGGGCGGGAAAGCCCAGCATGCGCACCGTCCCCTGCCCGGGCTGGTCGACGCTGACGACGAGCCCGAGGTGCTTGACCTGGGGGTCCTCGAAGACTTCGTCGAACTCGTACACGGGCCCGGCCGCGATGGCGCCCTGCTCGAAACGCGCCGACCACTCCGCCGTCGTCGCCGTCGCCAGCGCCGCCTCCACGCGCGCGCGGAACTCGGGATAGTGACTCAGCCGGCTCGCGTTGGTGCTGAACTTCGGATCGGTGCGCAGCGTGTCGTCGCCGAGGACGCGGCAGAAGCGCTCGTACTGGTCGGCGTTCATGAGCACGATCGTGATGAGCCCGTCGCGCGTCGGAAACGTCTCGGCGGGTGTCAGGTTCGGGTTGCGGTTGCCCTCCCGCCTGGGCCGCACGCCGGATTCGAGATAGAGGGCGGCGGGGTCCGGCAGCAGCGCGAGCATGGAGGCGAGTAGATTGACGTCCAGGTGCTGCCCCCGCCCGGTGCGCGCACGGTGGACGAGGGCGGCGTTCACCATGCCGAAGGCGATGTACGCGGCCGCGAGGTCGGCCACCGAGCCGCCCACCTTCGTGGGCGGGTGCCCGGGCATGCCCGTCAGCCCCATGACGCCGCTCATCCCCTGCGCGATGGAGTTGTACCCCGGGCGCTTGGCGTAGGGGCCGTCCTGTCCGAAGCCGCTCACGGAGGCGTAGACGACGGACGGGTTGCGGGCGCTCACCGCCTCGTAGCCGATGCCCAGCTCGGCGGCGCCGCCGGGCAGGAAGTTCTCGATCACGACGTCGGCACGGGCGGCCAGCTCCCTCCCGATGCGCGCGCCCTCCGGATGGCGCAGGTCGAGCGCGATGCCGCGCTTGTTGCGATTGGCCGCCGCGAAGGAGGCGCTGAGACCGTTCTTGCCGCCGAGCACGCGCAGGTCGTCGCCCCGGCCCGGCCGCTCGATCTTGATGACGTCGGCGCCGAGATCGCCGAGGAGCATGGCGCAATACGGGCCCGCGAGCACGCGCGAGAAATCGGCGACACGGATTCCTTCCAGCATCATCGCTCGAGAAACCCCTCCGTCATGGCGTTGACCTCCGGACACCCCGTGCGGGCAATGGCGTTGATGCGGGCCTTCATCTCTGCCAGCGGCTGGAACGGCTTGGCCGCCATCAGCCGCGCGTATTCCTCCACCGCCTTCGCCAGCAGCGCGCCCGGCAGCACGCGATGCACGAGGCCGAGCCCCGCCGCTTCCACCGCGCCGTAGCGGCGCCCTTCGAGGATGATCTCCTTCGCCAGCGCCGGGCCCACCAGCCGCACGAAGCGCGTGGTGGAGGCGACGCCGAGCGGCACGCCGAGGTCAACCTCGGGAATCCACAGCTCGGCCTCCGTCGCCGCCCAGCGGAAATCGCACGCGAGCGTGAGGCCCCACCCGCCGCCCACCGCGTGGCCGTTGATCATCGCGATGGTGATCTGCTCGAGCCCCTCCAGGAGCGTGGTGACCCGCTCGAAGAGCCGGCGGAACTGGCTCTTCGTCTCCATGAACACGCGCCGTCGCTCCTGCGGCGACATGCTGCCGCGAATCGGCGAGTCGGCGCCCGCGGAGAACGCGGGGGGCGCGCCCGTGAGGATCACCACCCGCGTGGAGGCGTCGTCGCGGAGCTCTCCGAACGCCGTCGCGAGATCGCGCAGCATGGCGTCGCTCAAGGCGTTGCGCCGATGCGACCGGTCGAGCGTGACGGTGGCGATGGGCCCGGCGCGCTCGACTTTGACGTTGTCCATGACGCGCGGACGCTACCACGGGCGCCGGCGGCGTCGCAACCGCCGCGGAGCAGCGACGCCGGCTACGGCAGCAGGTGGGCGACGGCCACGCGGACGGCGGCGAGGGCGTGGAGGGTCACGGTGCCCGGCGGCGCCAGCCGCTCGACGGACCGGTAGTGCAAGCCGTACGGCGCCAAGGCATCCGGGCCGGGATCGCGATACACCTCGAGCACGCGATCGACCAGGTTCACGACCCAATAGTCCTGGACTCCGCCGCGTGCATAGAGGCTGCCCTTGTGCCGGCGGTCGAAGTGGAGACTGGAATCGGCGACCTCGACGACGAGCACGGGGCGCTGCGGATGTTCTGTGAGGTAGTCGGCGTAGCTGCCGGGAACGACGGCCACATCGGGCTCGGGTTCGGACTCGTCGTCAAGCGCGACAGGCGACTGGTCCCGCACGATCCAACCCGGCGGTAGCGCCGCCCGGAGTGCGCTGCCGACCATTCCGACGCTGGCGACGTGATACGTGCCCTTCGGTTCGGCGACGATGAGCTGGCCGCCGATCAGCTCGAGGGGCTCGCCGTCGAATACCCCGCGTCCTACCAGCCGGTCATATTCCTCGCGAGTCCATCGCCGAGCCGTCAGTGGCGCCTGCGCCATGACCTCACGCTACCGAGCACCTCGCTCGCCGTCAACGTTGGGAATCGGAGACACCGCGGGGCATCGAGGAGCGCCCCGGCTTTGAGGTTGTGAAGAAATCCTAGCACCGGGGCGGGC
>CAYQQT010000429.1:0-4073 GCA_964419375.1 uncultured bacterium | reverse complement strand
GTGGGCGCGGCCCGCGACGGGCTGGTGCGGGCGCGCGCCCAGACCGAGGCCGCCCAGGCGCAACTTCAGCAGGTGCGTGACGGCCGCCGCTCGTTCGAGGCGAACATCAACCGCGCCGCCGCCGCGCTCGAGGAGACCAGGGTCAATCTCGAGCGGATGCGCACGCTGGTCCAGGAAAGCCTGGTCGCCCAGCGCGAAGTGGACGTGGCGCGCACCCAGTACGAAGTGACGCGGGCGGCGCACGAAACAGCCCAGGTGGAGATGGACCAGTACCCCAGCCGCGTGCGGGCCGCCGAGGCGGAGGTCGCGAGCAACGTGTCGGCGGTGCGGGTCGCGGAGTCCGAGCTGCGGCGCCGGGAGGCCGATCTGGCGCTGGCCCGCAAGCGGCTTGCGGACGCCACCATCACCGCGCCCATCCGGGGCGCCATCTCTCGGCGCCACCTCAACCCCGGGCAGTTCGTCGTGGAAGACACGCCGGTGTTCACCATCGTCCAGACCGACCCCCTGAAGTTCACGGGTACCGTGCCCGAGCACGCCGCGCTCGAGGTCAAGCCCGGCCAGCTCGTCCGACTCCGGGCGGAGCTGGCGGACACGCGCGCGTTCACCGGCCGCGTCACGCGCGTGAGTCCCGCGGTGGAGGTGGCCAGCCGCACCGTGCTGATCGAGGCGGAGGTCCCCAACCCCGACGGCCGCCTCAAGCCCGGCCTGTTCGCCCGTGGCGCGGCCGTGATCCGTGAGGACCGCGACGTCACGTTCGTGCCCGAGGCCGCCGTGTCCTACTTCGCCGGGCTGACCCGGGTCTTCGTGATCGCCGGCGGCACGGCGCGCCAACGGCCGGTCACCCTGGGCACCCGGATGGAGGGGCTCATCGAGATCGTCAAGGGCGTGCGGCCGGGCGAGCAGGTCGCCACCTCGCGCCTCGCGCAGCTTCAGGACGGAGCGGCGGTGACCACGGCGGCTCCGGCGCCGCCCCCGACGCGGCCGCCGGGATCCGGATAGCCCCCCGTGCAGAAGCTCGCCGAAGTCTGCATCCGCCGGCCGGTCTTCGCGGCCATGCTCGTGCTGTCCCTCGTGGTCGTCGGGGCCGTGTCCTGGTTCAAGCTCGGCGTGGACCGGTTCCCCGTCGTCGATCTGCCCACGGTCATCATTCGCACCCAGCTCCCGGGCGCCGCCGCCGAGGAGGTGGAGATCCAGGTCTCCCAGCGCCTCGAGGAGGCCATCAACACGGTGGCGGGCATCGAGGAGCTGCGGTCGATCTCCTCGGCCGGCAGCTCCATCGTCATCATCGCCTTCGACCTCGATCAGGACATCGAGACCGCCGCCCAGGACGTGCGCGACCGCGTGGCCGCCGTGCTCAAGGACCTTCCCCGGGACGTCGAGCCGCCCATCGTCTCCAAGTTCGACAACGAGTCGACGCCCGTGCTGACGGTGGCGCTCTCCGGCGACCGGCCCATCCGGGAGCTGACCGAGCTGGCCGACAAGGTGGTCAAGCTCCGCCTCGAGCGCTCGATCGGCGTGGGCCAGGTCCAGATCGTCGGCGGCCTCGAGCGCGCCATCAACGTGTGGATCGACGCCGACCGCCTGGCCGCCCACCGGCTGTCCATCACGACGGTCCACGAGGCCCTCGTCCGCCAGAACACGGACCTGCCCGGCGGCAACGTCACCGGAGCCGCACGCGAGCACTCGCTGCGCACGATGGGGCGCGTGGCCGACGCGGAGGGCTTCAACGATGTGGTGGTGGCCATGCGGGGCGGGTCGCCCGTGCGCATCCGCGACCTCGGGCGCGCCGAGGACGGCGTGAAAGAACAGCGCTCCATCGCGCGCCTCAACGGCACGCCCGCCGTCGTCCTCGAGGTCCGCCGCCAGTCCGGAGCCAACACGGTGGCCACGATCGAAGCGGCCAAGGCCAACCTGGCCCTCGCCGTGGCCCAGCTTCCGGCCGGCGTGCGGGTCGAGATCCTTCAGGACCAGTCACACTACATCTACGCGGCGCTCCACGAGATCAACGTGCACCTGGTCCTGGGCTCCATCCTGGCCTCGCTGGTGGTGTTCGCCTTCATGCGGAGCTGGGCCTCCACGGCGATCGCGGCGGTGGCCATCCCGGCCTCCGTCATCACCACGTTCGCGATGATGAAGGTGCTCGGCTTCACGCTCAACAGCGTCACCATGCTCGCGCTGGTGCTCATGGTGGGCGTGGTCATCGACGACGCCATCGTCGTGCTCGAGAACATCTTCCGCTTCATGGAAGAGAAGAAGATGCGGCCGTTCGAGGCCGCGCGCGCCGCCACCGCCGACATCGGCCTCGCCGTCATGGCCACCACCCTGTCGCTGGTGGTGATCTTCGTGCCCATCTCCTTCATGTCCAGCGTCTCCGGCCGCTTCCTCTTCCAGTTCGGCCTCACGGCGGGCGTGGCGGTGCTGGTGAGCCTGCTCGTGTCGTTCACCCTCACGCCGATGATGAGCGCCCGCCTGCTGCGCGCGGACGCCGGCGCGCCCGATGACGCCCACGGCGCCCGCTCCCGGCAGGGGTTCTACCGCTGGTTCGAGCGCGGCTACATGGTCTCGCTGGCTTTCGCCATGCGCCACCGCCTCGCCGTGAGCGTGGCGGCCCTGCTCGTCGTGGCGTCCACCGTCCCGCTCTACAACGCCCTCGGCAGGGACTACCTGCCGAGCGGTGTCGACGAGGGCGAGGTCGAGGTGCGTATCACCGCCTCCGAGGGGACCAGCCTGCCCGCCATGGACACGCTCGTGCAGCGCATCGACTCCGAGATCCGCAAAGTGCCCGGCGTGCGGCTCGTGCTGACCACGACCGGCGGCTCCTTCCTGGGATCCGTGAACGAGGCGCGAATCTACGTGGGGCTGGACCCTCACGAGGCGCGCGTCTTCTCGCTGACGCGGCTCGTGGGCGGCCTCCTGCGCGCCGACCCCGCGGCGGCATTTCGCGGCAACCGCTCGCAGCAGCAGGTGATGCAGGATCTGCGGCAGCGTCTGCGGCGTATCGCCGGCCCCGACGTCCGCACCCAGGTGCGCAACCCCTCGGGCTTCCGCTTCATAGGCAGCTTCATCGACATCGACTTCGTGCTCCGTGGCCCCGACCTGGAAACCCTGGCCGCCTACACGGAGCGCCTCCGGCAGCGCTCCGAGGACCTCGGCCTCGTGGATGCCGACACCACGTTGAAGCTCGACAAGCCCGAGCTGCACGTCCGCATCGACCGCGCCCGCGCCGCCGATCTGGGTGTGGACACCGCGCACATCGCCGGCGCGCTCCGGCTCATGGTGGGCGGGGACACCGAGGTCACCCGCTTCTATGACGCGCGGTCGAACTACGAGTACGACGTCCAGCTGCGGCTGCGCCAGGAAGACCGCGATGATCCCGGTGCGATCCCGTTCCTCTGGGTGCCGCGCGCCGATGGGGGCATCGTCCGCCTCGACAACCTGGTCACCATGGCGCCCGCCTGGGCGGCCTCGCGGATCGACCGGCTGGACCGCCACCGGGAGGCGCGCCTGCGCGCCAACGTGGCGCCGGGGTACGCACTGGGCGACCGGGTGGACGCCCTGCGTGCCGAGGTGGCGCGCATGGATCTGCCGGCCGGCTACGACACGGTCATCTCCGGGCGCGCGCGGGAGCTGGAGAACACCTTCGGCGAGATGGTCTGGGCCGTCGCCCTGTCCGTCGTCTTCATGTACATGATCCTGGCCGCGCAGTTCGAGAGCCTGACGCATCCCTTCACGATCCTGCTCTCCCTGCCCCTGTGCGTGCCCTTCGCACTCCTCGCGCTCTGGGCCTCCGGCAACACGCTGAACCTCTACTCGGCGCTCGGCATCCTCGTCCTCTTCGGCGTCGTCAAGAAGAACTCGATTTTGCAGATCGACCACATCAACAACTTGCGAGCCGGCGGCATGGATCGGCCGAACGCCATTCTCCAGGGCAACCGCGACCGGCTGCGCCCCATCCTCATGACCACGCTGACCTTCGTGGCGGGGATGATCCCGTTGGCCGTGGGCAGCGGGCCCGGCGCCGAGGAGCGCCGCGTGATCGCCGTGGTCATCATCGGAGGCCAGACGCTGTCGCT
>CAYQQT010000428.1:0-4073 GCA_964419375.1 uncultured bacterium | reverse complement strand
GCGCGCAGCGACGCTCAGGAAAAGCGCCATCCCCCTGGGCATTCCGAATGGCCGCCGCGCAGCGGCGCGCGACGGTGGACGGCGCAGTTCCCACGGTAGCGGCGGGGGGCGGGGACGGGGCTCTCGCGGAAATCCGTCTCAGTAAACCGCTGGCGAAGGCTCGCAGCAGGTCTCACCGGCGACGAGTCCGGGAACTCGCGGATTTCCGCGAGAGCCCCGTCCCCGCCCCCCGCCGCGGGCCGTCACGACTACGGGATCAACGTGTCTCCGCAGCCTGAGTGCGGGAGCGTTCGACGGAGAGGGGGATGGCGAGCACGGATTCCCCTTTGTAGATGACGACGGGGAACGTCCACACCACCGCGACGGCGAGCGCGCGCTCCGAGGCGGTGACGGTGACGTCCCGCTCTTGCAGGGGCACGCCCGCCTGGTTGACCGAGTTCAGGATGGTTTGCTTCACCACGCGCGGATCGTGGCGCTCGCTGAGCGACCTCGCCTCGAGCGCCTCTTCGACGGCGCCCGCCACCTGGAAGTACGACCATACCGACATCATGCCGGCGTAGGCGAGATAGGCGAACGCGACGATGACGACACCCCACGTCAATACCTTCATCGGTTGGCCATCCTCAGGCTGACTCCGACGGGAGATAGACCCAGATCTTGGCCGCGGCCGGCAGACCGAGCGCGATTACCTGGCCGTCACCCGCGGCGGTGATGGTGCCGGCCCACGGCGCCACTTCCAGGATCTTCAGGCGCCGGCCGGGCCGCACGTCGTTCTTCCACAGGTGCTCGAGCAGCTTCTTGTCCGCTTCCGCCTCCTCGGTGATGCGCTCCACGACCACGGTGGAGCCTTCCTTGGCCTGCGCGAGCGGAAAGGGCGCCACGCGCGGCGGCCGCGCCATGCCCGGGATGGGGTTGCCGTGCGGGCACGTGCTGGGCATGCCGAGCAGCTCGGCGAGCTTGTCCTCCACGCGCGGCGAGATCGCGTGCTCGAGGCGGTGGGCCTCCTCGTGCGCGTCCGTCCAGTCGAGGCCGAGCGAATCGGTGAGCCAGCGCTCGAGGAGGCGATGGCGGCGCGCCATCACCTCCGCGATCTGCCGGCCCTTGGCGGTGAGCGTGAGCTCCTTGCCCCGCCCCACCTTGACGTAGCCGCCGCGCGCGAGCCGCTGGATGGACTCGGTGACGGCGGGCGCGGAGATCGCCATGTGCTTGGCCAGGCGTGCGCCGATCACCGGCTTGCCGCTGTTGGCGAGATCGTAGATGGCGGCCAGGTAGTCCTGCACGGAGGCGGTGGTGGCGACGGTGCGTCCGTTTTTTAGGCTTGACGTCTTTTGCATATTAGGCTTACCTAATGTCATCGGATCGCTCACTGCGACGAGTATAACCGACACGGGGATGAAGACCATGTTTCCAGCGCCGCTCGCTGTCGCGGCGGCCCTCGCCGCCCTCCTCGCCGCCACGCTGCCGGCGCCCGCGCCTGCCCAGAGCCCCGAGGTCGTCGTGTACTCGGCGCGCCACTACGGTCAGGAGGGGGCCTTCGAGGCCTTCACGAAGAAGACGGGCATCCCCGTGAAGATCTTCAACGGCAACACGGGCGAGCTCTTCGAGCGCCTCAAGGCCGAGGGCGACCGCACGCCCGCCGACGTCCTCATCACCGTGGACGCGGGTAACCTCTGGAACGCCGCGCGCGCCGGGCTGCTGTCCAAGGTCGATTCGCCGGAGCTGGTGCAGAACGTGCCCGCCCACCTGCGCGATCCCGAGCAGCGCTGGTTCGGCATCACCATGCGGGCGCGCACGATCATGTACAACACGAAGAAGGTGAACGCCGCCGAGCTGTCGACGTACGAGGCGCTGGGGGATCCGAAGTGGAAGGGGCGGCTCTGCCTGCGGACCTCCAGCTACATCTACACCCAGTCGCTGCTGGCCACGATGATCAAGCGCCACGGCGAAGCGCGTACCGAGCAGATCGCGCGCAGCTGGGCGGCCAACCACCCCGTGCTCATCAACAGCGACACCAAGATCCTCGAAGCCATCGCCGCTGGCCAGTGCGACGTCGGCCTCACGAACACCTATTACCTCGCCCGCCTGCTCGCCAAGGACCCCGCCTTTCCCGTCGCCCCCTTCTGGGCCAACCAGCAGACGACGGGCACCCACGTGAACATCTCCGGAGGCGGCGTCACCGCGCACGCGCGCCATCGTGCGGCCGCTATCAAATTGCTCGAGTTCCTGGCCGGCCCCGAGGCGCAGCAGCTGTTCGCCGACGTCGCCCTCGAGTACCCCGTGCATCCGCAGGCCTCCGTGAACCCGATCGTGGCGCGGTGGGGCAAGTTCAAGCAGGACGACATCAACATCGCAGCGGCCGGTGAGTTCCAGGCGGCCGCCGTCAAGCTCGCCGATCGCGCCGGCTACAAGTAACAGCC
Organism: uncultured bacterium; assembly: GCA_964419375.1. Classification (GTDB taxonomy): domain Bacteria; phylum Methylomirabilota; class Methylomirabilia; order Rokubacteriales; family CSP1-6; genus JBBDXO01. The sequence continues at coordinate 1,656 of CAYQQT010000428.1, read as the reverse complement.
GACCGTCGGCGTGGACCGTGGCGGCGGTGGCCATCGCGACGCTGCTGGCGGTGCCGCTCGTCTCCGTGCTGTCTTCCCTCGCGCAGCCCGCCGTGGAGGTGTGGCGGCACCTCTGGCAGACGCAGCTCGTCGAGCTCACCGTGAACACGCTCGCCCTGCTGCTGGGCGTGGGCGCGGGCACGCTGGTGCTGGGCACCACGCTGGCGTGGCTCGTGGTGGCGTACAAGTTTCCGGGACGCCTGATCTTCGAATGGGCGCTCATCCTGCCCCTCGCCATGCCCGCCTACGTCATCGGCTTCGCCTTCCTGGGCCTGCTGGACTACGCCGGCCCCGTGCACACCGCGCTGCGCGGCTGGCTGGGCGGCGACACGCGGCTGCCCGACGTGCGCGCGTACCCGGGCGTGGTGGCGGTCATGACGCTGGTCTTCTATCCGTACGTCTACCTGCTCGCGCGCACCGCCTTTCGTGAGCACGGTGCTGCCACGCTGGAGACGGCGCGCACGCTGGGACGCACCCGCCTGCAGGCCTTTCGCGAGGTGATGCTGCCCATGGCGCGCCCCTCGCTGGTGGCGGGCGCATCGCTGGCGATGATGGAAGCCCTCGCCGACTTCGGCACCGTCGCCACCTTCGGCTACCGCACCCTCACGGAAGCGATCTACCGCGTCTGGTACGGGATGTTCGAGCGCACGGCGGCGGCGCAGCTCGCGAGCCTGCTCCTCGTGTTCGCGCTCGCTCTCCTCGTGCTCGAGCGGGCGCTTCGGGGTCGCGCGCGCTTCACGCAGAGCCAGCGTCGCGGCCACGGCATCGAGCCCGTGCCCCTACATGGATGGCGCGCCGCCCTCGCCAGCGCTGCCTGCGCGTGCACGCTCGGGCTCGCCTTCGTGGTGCCGGTGGCGCAGCTCATCGTGTGGGCGCGCGACACCGCCGCCGGCTGGCGCGCCGTCGTGCCCGCCTTTGGCACGGTCCTCGGCAACAGCCTCACCCTCGGCCTGGTGACGGCGGCGGTGGCGTGCGCGCTCGCCCTCATCCTCGGCTATGCCGCACGCTTGCGTCCCACGCCGGCCGTTCGCCTCTCCGCGCGATTCGCGTCGATGGGCTACGCGCTGCCGGGATCGGTGATCGCGGTGGGCGTGCTGGTGCCCCTTGCGTGGGCTGATCACCTGCTCTCCTCCGCGGTGGAATGGGCCGTCGCACACCCGGTGGGCCTGCTGCTCACGGGCTCGGCGGGCGCGCTCGTCTTCGCCTACGTGGTGCGCTTCGTCGCCGTCGCCCTGCAGACCGTCGACGCCAGTCTCGTCAAGATCCCCGGCAGCTTCGACGACGCCGCACGGTCGCTGGGCGCCTCGGGGGGTACGACGCTGCGGCGCGTCCACCTGCCGCTCATGCGCACGGGGCTTCTTACGGCGTTCATCCTCGTGTTCGTCGAGACGGTCAAGGAAATGCCGGCCACGCTGCTGCTCCGCCCCTTCGGCCTCAACACGCTCGCGGTCGCGGTGTGGGAGCGCACCTCTGAGTCGCAGTGGGCGGAGGCTTCGATTCCCGCGCTCGCCATCGTGGCCGCGGGGCTCCTGCCTGTCTTCGTCGCCATCCGGCTCACGTCTTCCCGGCGTTAGTCTCGTGCGTCCCGGAATCTTCCGTGCGTGGCCGGCGGAGGCG
>CAYQQT010000427.1:0-4080 GCA_964419375.1 uncultured bacterium | reverse complement strand
TCGCCCCACCCCACGATGCCCTCGTCGGTGGCCACGCGCACGAGGATCTGCTTGCCCGTGCCCGCCGCCCACGGCGACACACCGGGCGCGCTCTCGCGCAGGGGCAGCGCGAGCGGGATCGCGCGCACCTCGACGATCTTCACGTGAGATCACCGAGGCCGTACTCGCCCCACCGCGCGCGCACGCGCGCCTCGTCCTCCTCCGCCGGCCGCACGGTGGGCGGGAAGCGCTCGTTCGACCACTCCGCCCTGCGCTCGAACTTCCACGAGCGCGTGGCGTCGATCAAGACGCGATTCCATAGCCCGGTACCGAGCCGGGCGACGTCACGGTCAGCGAGGGGCGTGGACGGATCGATGGGCGAGCCGAAGATGCCGGGGAAGACGACGATGCCCTCCTCCCCCGCATTGACCCGGTGCGCAAAGGCCCAATCGATCTGCTCGTACGACGACACGTCGATGTCTTCTTCGACCACGATGACGTTCTTGTACCGGTACTGGGCGGCGCTGTTGCCCCACAGGGCGGCCGCGATCTGCTTGGGCTGGCCCTGATAGTGCTTCGTGATCTGCACGCAGATGTTGACGCCGTTGGTGATGGGATGGACGTAGACGTCGCGGATGCCGGGGATCCCGGCGCCGGTGAGGATGTTCCAGGCGATCGCCGCCCGCTGCACGGACGACATGACGCTGTTCTCGCTGTAGGAGCCGGGCAGCGTGCCCTCGAGACAGCCACGGAAGATGGGCTCGCGCCGGTGCGTGATGCAGGTGATCTTCATCGTGGGCCGCTTGGTGGGCACGTCCGACACGTAGCCCGTGAACTCGCCGAAGGGCCCTTCCATCTCGTAGGTGTCGGGGTCGTCGCTGATGAACCCCTCGAGGACGATCTCGGCGCTCGCCGGCACCTCGAGGTCGACCGTCTCGCACTTCACGAGCTCGGCGGGCTCACCGCGGTACGCGCCCATCACGTCGTACTCGCACACGCCGGCGGGAATGGGCGATCCGGCGAGGAAGGGCATGATGGGATCCCAGCCGATGATGCAGGCGACGGGCATCGGCTCTCCCTTCGCCGCGTACTTCACGAAGTGCTGGCCCCAGTGCTGGCCGCCCTTGATGAGCAGGAAGGGCGTGGTGTCGGGCCGGCTCACCATGCCGCGGTAGATGCCCACGTTCATCACGCGCGTGTCGGGATCGCGCGTGACGATGCCGGAGAAGGTGTGGATGTAGCGGCCGCCCTCCCGGTACTGCCATTTCGGGACGGGAAACTGGTTCTGGTCGATGTCGCCGCCCTTGAGCACGACGTCCTTCACCGGCCCCGTGCGCACCACGCGGGGCGCGATGGTCTCCTTGTTCTTCTTCATCACGTACTGCACGAGTTCGGGATTCGACACGTCCTTGGAGAAGCCGAGCGCGAGGGCGAGTCGGCGCCGGTCGCCGAGGCCGCCGGTGAAGAGCCGCGTGCAGCGCGCGCCCTTCGGATAGCCCTTGATGTTCTCGAAGAGGAGCGCGGGCCCCTTCTTCTCCAGCACGCGCCGGGCCACGGCGCCGATCTCGCGGTCCCAATCCACCTCGGCGGTGATCCGCCGCAGCTCGCTGTCCTTCTCGAGGAGCGTGATCCACTGCCGCATGTCCATGAAGCTCATCGCAGTCACCTCACGAAAAAGAGGAACGTCTCGTACGCGTGCGGCTCCTCATGCCCGCGCCGCCTCCGCCGCGCGGCCGGCGGCGACGCGGCCGCGCTGGGCGACGAGCACCACCGCGAGGCACGCAACGCCGATGAGATCCGCGAACCGTCCCGGGAAAATGAGCAGGCAGGCGCCGGCGAGCAGGAGCGCCCGCTCCCACCAGAGCGCCCGCGCCCGCACGTAGCCGATGAGGCCCGCGCCCAGCATGAAGATGCCCAGCGTCGCCGCCGCCGTCCGCAGTACCACATGGAGCGCGGAGGCGCTCATCAGCAGCAGCGCGGGATCGTAGACGAAGCTGAACGGAATGATGAAGCCCGATAGCGCGAGCAGCATGGCCGTCCACTGCGTGCGCCACACGTCGCTGCCCGCGATGGCCGCCGTCGCGTAGGTCGAGATCGCGGTGGGCGGCGTGAGGTCGGCGAGGATCCCGAAGTAGAAGACGAACATGTGGGCGGCCAGCGGCGGCACCCCGAGCTGCGTCAGCGCCGGCGCCGCCATGATGGACGTGATGATGTAGGTGGCGGACGTGGGCAACCCGGTGCCGAGCACGAGCGCGGCGACCATGGTGAGCAGGCAGGTCAACAGGAGGCTGCCCTGCGCCAGCCCCACGATGCCGGTGGCGAGCTTGAGGCCGAGACCGCTGATCGACACCACGCCCACCACGATGCCCACCGTGGCGCAGGCGAGCGCCACCGGCATCGCTCCCTGCGCGCCGTCCACCAGCACCGTGAGCAGCCGCCTGGGGCCGATGCGCGTCTGCGCGCGCACCCAGCTCGCGGCCACGGCCACCACGAGCGCCCAGAAGCCTGCCCGCTCGGCGGTGCCGCCGGAGGCGAGGAACCATACGAGCACCGCGGGACCGGCGAGCAGGTGCAGGTCGCGGACAAGCACGGGCGCCAGCCTCGGCAGCTGAGAGCGCTCGAGCATGGGTAGGCCCTGCCGTGACGCCTCCAGGTGCACCATGACGCCCACGGCGAAGAAGTAGAGGACGCCGGGAATGGCCGCCGCCATGGCGATGCTCCAGTACGACACACCGAGTGTCTCCGCCATGATGAAGGCGGCGGCGCCCATGACGGGGGGAATGAGCTGGCCGCCCATGGACGCGGTGGCCTCCACGGCGGCCGCGAACTCGCCGCGGTAGCCCGCGCGCTGCATGAGCGGGATGGTGAAGGCGCCCGTCGTGACCGCGTTGGCGATGGCGCTGCCGTTCACGGTGCCGAAGAGCCCGCTGGAGATGACGGCCACCTTGGCGGCGCCCCCGCGCGTGGAGCCGGCCACGGCGAGCGCGACGTCCGTGAACAGGGCGAGCAGACCGCCGTGCAGCATGACGGCGCCGAAGAGGACGAAGAGGAAGATGAAGCTCGCCGACACGATGGTCGGGATGCCGAAGACGCCCTCCGTCGTCAGCATCTGAAGATCCACGAACTTCTCCGGCGTCACGCCGCTGTGGCCGAGGAACCCCGGCAGCCACGGCCCCGCGAAGGCATAGGCGATGAAGACGAGGGTGAGCACGACGAGCGCGGTGCCGACGTGGCGGCGCGCGACCTCCAGCAGCAGCAGGGCGAAGAGCACGGACACCGCCACGTCGATCCCGCGCGGCGTGTCCACCATGGCCATCCGCGTGGCGATATGCTGGTTCCACGCGATGAAGTGGCCGGCGCAGGCGAGCGCGAGGAGCGCGCCCAGCATGTCCCACCACCGCACCCGTCCGTGCGCGCCCACGCCAAACGGCGTGAGGAAGCCGAGCGCGATGGCGAAGGCGACGTGGAGCGGAAGCTGGATCATGAGATCGAACATGCCGCCGTAGGCGGTCCAGAGCTGAAAGAGCGACCACACCACCGCCAGCCACGCGCGCGGCGAGCGAAAATCAGGCATGGCCGTGCACCACCTCGCCCCCGACCATCGTCAGGCGCACGGGCATCGCGCCCAGCTCGTCGAGGGGCACCGTGAGCGGATCGGCGTCGAGCACGGCGAGATCCGCGCGCCGGCCGGGCGCCAGCATGCCGGCCTCGCGCTCCGCGAAGGTCAGCCAGGCACCGCCGGCGGTGAGCGCCCGCAGCGCGTCCAGGCGCGTGAGCCGCTCGGCAGCGCCGAGCACCTCGCCGGAGGTCATGTCGCGCCGGGCCACCACGGCGGCGAGCGCGAGCCACGGATCGGCGGGCTTGTTGTCGGTGGCGAGCGCGAACGGAATGCGCTGCCGCGCCAGCGTGCGGTGCGGCATCAGCGTCTCCGCGGCCCCGCCCGCGCGCGCGACTTCCTCGGCCGCCGAGCGCCACAGGTACGAGATCGGGTTCGTCGTCACCACCGCCCCGAGCTTGCGGATGCGCGCGAGGTCACGCGCGCCCGCCACGTTGAGGTGCACGAGCACCCAGCGCAGGTGCCGGATCGGCGTCTCGGCGTCG
>CAYQQT010000426.1:0-4081 GCA_964419375.1 uncultured bacterium | reverse complement strand
GACGACAGGCGCGCTCTGCATCGCCGCCGCGCGCTCCACCTCGCCCGCCAGATCCCAGCCCGGACGCCAGCCGGCGGCGGCCATGCCCGAGCGCCGCACCTCGCCGCGATTGAGCGAGATCGCGCGCACGCGCACGATCGCCTCCCCGCGATCGGGCACCGGCTCCGGCACCGGACGGATGACGAGCCGCCCCGGCGCTTCGGCATCGACGACGACGGCGCGCGTGCCCTCCGCCATCAGATGACCCCCTCGCGATGGAGCGCGTCGAGCTCTGCTCCGCCGTAGCCGAGCAGCGTGCCGTAGACCTCCGCGTTGTGCTCGCCGAGCAGCGGCGCACGCACGACCTCGGTGGGCGAGGCGGACATGCGCACCGGATTGGCCGGCATCGGAAAGGCGCCGCGCGTCGGATGCTCGAGGTCGACGATCATGCCGCGCGCTCTCAGGTGCGGATCGGACAGGACCTCGGTGGAATCGAGCACGCTCCCGCACGGCACGCCGGCCCCGGCGAGGAGCTCCGTGACCTCGTGCTTCGTGCGCTTCTCCGTCCACGCCTCGATCATGGCGTCGATCTCGTCGATGAACTGCACGCGGTCGCGCCGGTCGGCATAGCGCGCATCGTCGCCCAGCTCGGGACGGCCGACGATCTTCGTCAGCGTCCGCCACATCTCGACGGTGGCGACGTGGATGAAGACGTAGTCGTTGGCGCCGAAAGGACGGCAGCGGTAGAGGTTCGAGGGCGCGGCGTTCACGGAGCGATTGCCCTGCCGGGGCACGGGCTTGCCGTGAGCGTACGTGTCACGCAGGTGGACACGCAGTAGGTTCACCACCGCATCCTGCTGCGCGACTTCGATCTGCTGCCCCAGGCCCGTGGCGTGACGCTGGATGATGGCGGCGAGGATGCCGATCGCGCAGTGCAGCCCGGCGCCGGTGTCGGCAAGACCGCCGATCGCCTTCGTGGGCGGGCCGTCCGGCGATCCCGTCATGCTCATGGCGCCCGCCATCGCCTGCGCGATCCACTCGAAGCTCTTGTACTCCGCGTACGGCCCGCCGCTGCCGAAGCCCTTCACGGAGGCGGCGATGATGCGCGGATTGAGCCGGCTGAGCGCGTCGTAGCCGAGCCCGAGCCGCTCCATGGCGCCCGGTCCGAGGTTTTCGACCACGACGTCCGCGCTCTTCACCATCTCCTCGAACATGGCGCGCCCGCGAGGAGACTTCAGATTCAGCGTGACGCCCTTCTTGCAGGAGTTCAGCAGCAGGAAGAACCACGCGTCCTCACCGCGCTTGTCCGACAGCGCGGTGCGGCCGGCCTCGCCCGCCGGCGGCTCGATCTTGATGACATCGGCCCCGAGCCACGCCAGCATCTGCGTGCAGCTGGGGCCCGCCTCGTACTGGGTGAGGTCGAGAACGCGAATGCCCGCGAGCGCTTTGGCCATCGCTCAGTCCCCCGAGACGATTCCTCGGAATCGGCCCTTCTCGTAGATGAACGCCTCGCCGGCTTCCTGCCCGTAGAGCACGTCGATGACGTCGGTGGAGGCCGTGAACTTCGTGCCCTTGTCGACGTCCATCAGCACCTGTCCCTTCGGTGAGGTCCGAAGGTACGCCCCCTGCTGGATGGGGACGCTCGTCAGGGTGTGGACCTCGTACCGCGTGCCCCGGCGCAGGAGCACGAGGACGACCTGCGGGGTCTCCATCGAGCCGGGCCGCACGATCTGCACGGCATAGTCGCGTTGCCGATCTCCGTCGTAATCGCCTGCGGTCCACTCCGCGCTGGCGTCGGCAGGCAGCTGCGCCCTGAGCGAGTCGATGATGGTCGCGAAGCGCCAGCCGGGGAACTGCTGGTCCAGAAGCCTCCGCACATCCGGCGGTAGGCTTCTGCCGGACGCGTTGACGTCCGCGGCTCCGGCAACGAGGGTCATGAAGAGCGCAACCGTCATGCCGATCCACATGGCTGGCGATGTAGCATACGCTCATGACCACCCGGCGGAGGACAAACGCATGGCAAGGCTGACTCCCATCACCGGCAAGAACCAGGTGCCCGCCAAGGACCACGCGATCGTGGACGCCATCGTGGCGAGCCGCGGCGCCGTCCAGGGGCCATTCACGATGTTCCTGCACTGCCCGGAGCTGGCCGGGCGCGTGGCGCATCTCGGCGCCTTCGTCCGCTTCGAGGGCCCGCTCGACGTGCGGGTGCGCGTGCTCGCCGCGATGGCGGTGGCGCGGGAGCTCGACGCCGTCTACGTCTGGAGCGTCCAGACGGCGGCCGCCCGGCTGCTCGGCGTGCACGAGGCCACCATCACGGCCATCCGCGAGAAGCACTCGCGCGGCGTTCCCCCTGGGGACGCGCAGATCATGGAGTTCACACGGCAGCTCATGAGCCGCCATCGCGTGGACGACGCCAGCGCGAAGGCGCTGCGCGAGCGTTTGGGCGACGAGGGGTTCATCCAGCTCACGGGAACCATCGGGTACTACAGCCTGCTCGCGATGACGGTCAACGCCTGCGAGCTCGAGGCCCCCCCGAACGCCGAGGTGCTCTCGCCATGAGCGGCACGAAGGGACAGCGCATGACGACCCCGAGAACGTCGATGAGACCACGGCGGGCGCTCGTCGCCGTCGCCCTCGCCATCGCCCTCTTGACGCCGGCCGCGGAAGCCGCGGAGGAGTCAGCCGGATCCTCCGTGCTGGACTGGGACACGGGAGTCGGCAAGAGCTACTTCATCCCGGCCGCGGAGGTCGCGGGCTTCATCTTCGGGCTCAATCAGTTCAACCGGCACTTCCTCGACAGCAACGAGTACGACACCGACGAGAGCACGTTCTGGAAGAACTTGAGGACCAAGCCGGCGTTCGACACGGACCCCTTCAGCGTGAACCAGCTCGGGCATCCGTACCAGGGCGGCATGTACTACGGATTCGCGCGCTCGGCCGGCCTCAGCTACTGGGAGTCCCTGCCCTATACGATCGCCGGCAGCTTCCTGTGGGAGAGCTTCGGGGAGACGACGCGGCCTTCCATCAACGACCACATCGCGACCGGTGTCGGCGGCACCTTCGTGGGCGAAGCGATGTTTCGCATGGCCAGCCTGCTCCTCGAGGGCGGCGGCGAGAAGCCGGGGTTCTGGCGCGAGCTGGGCGCGGCTGCGATCTCGCCGCCCACGGGGCTCAACCGTCTGGTGTTCGGCGACCGCTTCGACGCCATCTTTCCGAGCCGCGATCCCGCCATCTCCATCCGCCTTCGGCTCGGCGCCACCCTCACCACGGACGTGAGCACCGGCGGCCTGTCGACCGACATCGAGCGGCAGGACGTCAGCCTCGACTTCTCGATGACCTACGGGCTGCCGGGCAAGCCCGGCTATCGCTACACGCGCCCGTTCGACTACTTCCTCTTCGAGTTCACCGCGGTGCCCAGCGCGAGCCTCTCGGCGAACGTCATCGAGAACGCCTCCATGCGCGGCCTGCTGGCGGGGACGAGCTATGAATGGGGCGACGACTACCGGGGGGTGTGGGGTCTCTTCGGTAGCTACGAGTACCTGTCACCGCAGATCTTCTCGATCGCCGCCACGTCGCTCTCGCTCGGCACCGCCGCCCAGTGGTGGCTGTCGCGGACGGTGGCCCTGCAGGGCACGGCCTTCGCCGGCGCCGGCTTCGGCGCCGCCGGCACCGTGGGCGACAGGGAAGAGCGCGACTATCACTATGGCGTGGTCCCGCAGGTGCTGCTCAGCCTTCGCGCCATCTTCGGCGATCTCGCCATGCTCGAGGCGGCGGGGCGCCAGTACTACGTGGTGGGGACGGGCGCGGGAGGGGGCGGCCACACCACCGACCGGGGTGGACACGAAGCGATCAGCCGCGGCAGCGTGGGGCTGACGGTGCGCGTGTACGGCCCGAACGCGATCGGTTTGCAGTACACGGTGACGAGCCGCGCTGGGCACTTCTTCGGCCGCGACGACCGCCAGCAATCGGTGGACACCATCAGCCTCTCCTACAACTTCATCGGCCACACGCGCTTCGGCGCCGTCGAGTGGCGCGATTGATTCAGATGGGGGGCCTCGAAGGGCCCCCCAAGCCCCCCAAGCGCTCGGCAGCGCCCCGG